>DMTA01000285.1:0-422 GCA_003454835.1 Achromobacter sp.
TGCGATCGCCGCCAAGGGTGAACTCTTCTATACCCGCCAGCTCCCGGCCGCCAAGGGCCAGCGCTCGCAATGGCAAGGCTGGCGCCGCGTCGCCGCGCCGGAAGCGGCCGGCGGACTGGCCGCGATCCGCAACCACGAAGACCGCGTCGAGCTTTACTTCCGGCAGCGCGCCAACAACCATCTGACCAAGCTGGTTGAAGCCGGCGACACCACCGACCTGGACATGGAGTGGAGCGCGCCGATGGACCTGGGCGTGCCCTACATCGGCCGCCCCGCCATCCACGCCGACAACGCCGGCAACGTCGTGCTCGCGATCCTGGAGCGCGCGGGCGGACAGCTCTGGCTACTTGAACACGGCAAGCTCGGCAAGCTGGACGCCGAAGCCGCATCGCCCCCTGCCATCAGCCTGGTCGACGGCACGC
>DMTA01000285.1:588-11057 GCA_003454835.1 Achromobacter sp.
CACGCTGTATCTGGTTGCACGCGCCGCCGGCGCACCGCAGCGCTATCAGGTGCTGTCGCGCCAACGTGGCGTCTGGGCTGCCAACCTGACGCTGGACGGCGTTCCGGCCAGCGGCGGCGGTCCGTTCACGGCAGTGGCCGCACGGCCGGCCGACCTGCCCAATCTGGGCGCCGCCAGCGCAAACAAGGCCGTCGTGGTCCGGCCGTCCACCGCTGAACCGGCTTCGCTGACGGTCGAGCGCATGCCTGCCCAGACCTCGCGGGTGGCGACTCCGACTCGTGTTCAGTGACAGGGCGGCATGCCGCGCGGACATTCCGCGGGCATGCTGTTTGCTGTTCACCGCGAGATCGCAACCCGGAGGATTCAAACATGTCAGACGACCTGAGCAAGCGCGGTCCCCAGGACCGCTCCCGGATCAACGTCAACGAACCGCACGAGCTTCGCTACTGGACCCAGGAGCTTGGCGTCAGCGAATCCGAACTGCGCGACGCCGTCAAAGCCGTGGGCCCGTCCGCCACCGCCGTGCGCGAACATCTCCGGAAACGGTGAAGACACGGCCCCGCACGCGAGGCGTCCGCCTTCAAGCCTGGCGATGCCGCTTGCGCGCCAGAAACGGTTCCATGCACCGGCGCGGCTCATCGGTGGTGAACGCCTCGCTGAAGGCCTCGACGCTGCGGTCCAGACCCGCCTGGATCGAACTTTCCGTCCAGTAGCGCAGCAAGACCTTCTGTGCGCGCACGGCGCGCGGGCCGCTGGCGGCAATCGGGGCCACGGTCCGTTCGACCAGCGCGTCCAGCCCCTCCGGCTCGCACACGAATTCCAGAAAGCCCCAGTCCCGCGCCTGCGCCGCATCCACCGTTTCTCCCGTGAGCAGCAACCAGTTGGTCCGGCCCTTGCCGATCAGCGCAGGCAATAGCAGCGCATGGATCACCGACGGAATGCCGACGCGGACTTCGGGCATGCCGAACACGGCGTCCGCGGATCCCAGCCGGATGTCGCAGGCGGCCGCCAGCTCCATGCCGGCGCCGAGGCAGAAGCCCGGCAACCGGGCAATCGTCGGCACGGGAATGTCGGCCACCGCATCGCAGAGTTCGCGCAGCCGCGTGATGAAGGCACGCGCGCCCGGCGGATCCAGCTCGGCCATTTCATGAATATTGGCGCCGCCCACGAATGCCCTTTCGCCGGTCCCGCGGATCACCACCGCGCGAGCGTCATCCTGTGCCGCGATCCACCGCGCCGCTTCGGTCAGACTCAGCGTGACGGCCGAAGCCAGGATGTTCAGGCTCTTGGCGTCGTGGATCTGCAGGGAGTAGACGCCGCGTGCGTCACGCGTCACCAAGGCATGGGTGAATTCAGGAATAGGCGCAGTCATGAAGTCTCCGGTTCTTTTTTGGTGGATAGCCGTCGATGCTAACGGCCGGGTCCGGACATCACAACCCACGGCATGCTCGAATCGATCAATCGCGGCCCTGCCTCCCGGTGGCCGCCTTGCGCGTTCCTGCGTACACTTGCCGCATGCTACGCATCGACAATCTCAGCAAGCGCTACGGCGACCACATCGTATTCCAGGGGCTCACGCACACCTTCGCGCCGGGCTGCGTGGCGCTATGCGAAGAAGACAGCACAGGCAAGTCCAGCCTGCTAAGCATCATCTCGGGGGCCCTCGCGCCGGACGGCGGCGACGTGTTCATCGACGGCCACTCGTTGCGCAACGCACCGCAAGCCGCGCAGTCCCGCCTGGCCTACGTGCCGGACAACTGCATGGCGTTTCCCGAGCAGACGGGACGCGGCCTGCTGGAACAGGCGGCCCAGGCCAAAGGCGTGACGCTGGACGATTCGATATGGGAACTGGCCCGCCGGCTGGGGCTGGAGCCGCATCTGGACAAGCGTTTCGAGCAGATGTCCACCGGCACGCGGCGCAAGGTCTATCTGACCGCCGCCGCGCTGGGCAATCCGGCGGTCGTCGTGGCCGACGGTCCCAGCAACGGGCTGGACGCGCAGGCCCGCAGCGTGCTGGCGGACGTGTTCAAAACCTGGGCGCAAGACCGCGTGGTGCTGTTTGCCAGCCATGACCCCGAGCTGGTGCAGGCCTGCGGCGCCACCGCCGTCAACGTGGCCGACCTGCGCTGAACGCGGCGCCGGGCAGCGCCATCAGAACCGGATCGTCACCCCCGCGATCGGCCCTTGCAGCACCACGTCGTACTTGAACCCGTTGCGCTCGTAGTCCACGCCCATCGCGCGGTAACCGACCGTGGCGGAAACCGACTTGTTGAAGTTGTAGCCCACGCCAAGCCCCAGGTCCCAATCCGCCTGCGCGCCCCCTGCACCGATCATGCCCCAGCCCGTCAGATAGGCCTTGGAATGAAAGTTGTAGGTGCCGCGAACGCCCACCATGGCGTCCACCCACGTCGCGCTGTCGCTGTACTTTGTACCGCGCGCCAGCCGGCCATTGAACCTGATGCTGTTGTCCACCGACCAGACCCGCAGGCCGCCCACCACGTCCAGGCTGTGCTCTGACCGGTCCAGCACTGAATAGCCCGCGCCGATCATGCCCGTGAAAGACTCGTTCTTCACGTCCGCGCTGTCGGCCAGAATGCCCCGCGGCGTATCGCCTTGTGCGCCGACCTTCACGTACAGCAGATCGCCGAAGATGCTGTACCGGCCCTTGCGCGCGTCGCCCATCAGCATGGCCGCGAAATCAAGGTTGTCGAAGATCTTGTCGAAGCTCGCATCGACATTGACGGGCGGCAGCCGCCGATGCGTGATCTTTCCCGACAGCGCCGGCGCCCAGAGATAGGGCGACACCGAGAACTTCCATTCGTCGGAAAGCCCGGCGTCGACGGCGGGCGCGGGCGGCTGCGCCTCGGCCGCAATCGCTGTCCCGGCATGCAGCGCGGCGCATGCCGCACAGGCAATGACGTGCTTTTTCATCGCGTATCCTCCGGCCCGAAGGCGTATCGAGACATGCGGGCCGCGCCCCGGAAAACCCGAGGCGCGCCCTGCCGCCATGACAGCGTCAGCTCACACGCCGCACCGGCGGCACCGTCCACGAGCCATTGATGATGGAAGGATCGCTTTCATTGGGCCAATACAGGCGCATCATCAGAATGAACCGGCCCTTGGGCGCCGGCAGCCAGTTCGACTCCATCTCCGGACCCGGCGACTCGTTTTGAATCAACAGATCGATCGACCCGTCGGGCTTGCGCTTGAGCGGCTGACGTTCGCTGATGGAATAGCGGTTCAGCGGGTTGTCCACAAAGAAGTAGTTCTGGTCATACATGGTCAGCGACCAGAACCCGGACACAGGCGGCGTCAGCCCCTTGCGAAAGGTCAGCACGTACTTTTCCGAGCCGTTGTATTCGCGCTGGATCGCCCCATTGGACGACCGCAACGAGGTCGGATAAACGGCATCCTGCGGCCGGTTCGCGCCCAGCCCGATCGCGGTGACCAGGGCGCGCTGCAGATAGTTCGTGCCGTAGATCCCCGTCTTGGTCGTGAAGCCCCAGCCGTCGATGTGCTGGATATCGCCGTCGTTGGACCGGAAGTGCGCCATGATGCGCGCGAAGCCGGTTTCCGGCACACGCTTGGCGAAGTCGGCGGGCAGCTTGGACTTGTCGAAATCCTGCCCCGGCACGATGCCGATTGTCGCCAGCTTCTCGACCATGGGCGCATCCGCTGCAGTCGGCGGATTGCGCTTGAGCAACTGCGCGAACAGCGCGAAATACTCGGCCGCATCCATGTTGTTGACCTGGTCGCGCACCGGCGTCTTCATGTCGATGGCCGAATCGACCTTGCCCTGCGGCGCTTTCCAGTCCTTGCCCCAACCGCTGAGCGGCGCGAGCTTCACCTGATCCTGCAGCTTGTGCACCTCGGCGTAATCTTCGGTCGTGCCGGTGCAATAGATGCGGCCCAGCAGCCAGACGATGCTGGTCGGCGATTTGTACTGCTTCATGCCCTGCGGCACCGTCCCTTCCCAGCCCGGCCCTGTCACGATGAAGGTCTGCGCGTCCGTGCCCGTCGTGCGCTTGCCGGGCACGTCGAACACGGTCGTCCAGCCGTCCAGCAGCGGAAACAGCGCATAGCGTCCATTCATGTCGGGCAGGCTCACCACCCAGGGTTCGTCGCCCACGTCGAAGAATGCCGTGGTGTACAGCGTGTCGGCGTTCGGCGCGGTCACGTCGCGGAACTTCGCGTCCGGATACTGGCGCAGCTTGATGAGCTGGCCCATCGGCGCGCGCGTGCCCTTGGGTTCGGCGACGTTGGTGATCACCCGGCGGGTCATCTCCATCGTCACCAGCGGATATGCATAGATGTAGGCGTCGGTGGCCGTAACGAAACGGTCGTCGGCTTCCGGCAGATTGGCAACCAGCCCTTCGGAGGCGGCGGCCGAGGCCCGAAACGCCGGCCCCAGTGATCCTGCAGCCAGCAGGGCCAATCCCCCTGCATTCAGTTTGCGGCGAGTTAGCTTCATTGTTGTCGCTCCTAACGGATGTGTTTGACGAAGTTCACTAAGGGGACTTCCAACATGCACGACGGTGTTTTTTCTAGCTAATGCGCATTCGGTGTCGATGTGGCGGGCACGCTCCGTGGATCAAGGTCAGGGGAAAGGACGGGAAATGGCCGGCACCGCGCCGCCGCAGGACGAGGCGGCGGTATCAAGCGGCGCGAACGGGGATAGACGGCGCGTGCGTGAGACGCACGGATCTGCAAGGAGGGGGTGGACGTCCAAGAATGGGCTCCCTGACAAAGACAGAGAAAACGCACCACTGAAAGAGTTTCGGCTGCGGACCATCCATACGGCCCATCCGCACAACGGCAAATCGGCCTTGGTCAATCTATGCGCAGTCATTCAGCCGCTCAAGTAGCCGGAATGACTACGACCATCCGACTTTGGTAGCAATCCCGAAAACCTCCTGCTGCGTGTCAGCCCCGCCCCGCGCAACTGGATGCCGACCGTTCGCGGCACGTACTGATTCACACGCCGGGCGGAATTTGCCGCCCGCGTGCGCGTCTTACTTCCCGTTGCCCAGCGACAGCGGCACGCCCCACACCGGGTCCTGCATGCCCTGCTTGCCCAACGGCGTGATCTGCATCGGCTTGAGCTTGGCCAGCAACGCGCGCTGCGCGTCGGTCAGGTTCGTGCGCTGCGCGAAATACTTCTGCGCGAAGTCCATCGGCGCCGGCCACGTATACACCGTAAAGTCCTCCAACGGACACTCGATCATCTTCGGATCGACCGCGCGGCAGGCGGACTGCTTGAACTTGTAGCTGGGCGTCTTCATGTGCATACGCTGGCTCAGCACCAGGTCGCCGCCCTTGAGCGTGAAGCTGGCCAGCGCCAGCTTGGGCACCACGCGCGATTGCACCTTGATGGCTGGAATGTCGCGCGAGGTGGTGTCTTCGTAGTAGCCGGCACGCGATCCCGGCGTGGTCTCGGTGACCTGTTGCTCGCCCCAGGCGACGCAGGCGCCCGATGCGCGATGCACCGCCGTGCAGACCTTCTGCGTCCGGGTCTGAGAGCCCGTCGTGCCTTCGTGCCAGTTGGTTTCCTTGTAGAACTCGCGATACAGCTCCGGCGACAGGTAGGTGGTGCCGTTGGCGCCACGGCCCGAACCCACCGCGCCGGCGCGCGCGCCGATATCGTCCAGCTTGGCATTGAGCTTGTAGTCGTCCCCGCCCGTCAGCAGGTACTTGCCGGGCGGCAGGATGTGGACCTCGAAGGCCTTGAACAGGTAGGTCGTGTCCTTGTCGCGTTGCAGCGAATTGTTCTGGAACTTGCGGCCGAAGGTGATGCGCGGATCGGGCTCGAACATCCAGACCGTGTTGCCTGTCCACGTTGTCATCATCATGGCGTCCTTCAGCGTGGCGTGCGGCATCAGGTCCGCGACCAGCACCACCGACATGCCGTCCTTCAGCGCCTCGCCGATCAGATCGACCAGTTGCCCATAGCGCTTGTCGTCCGCGGTGCCCTCTCCTTTCGAGTCCGGGATCGTGACGCAGCCCGACAGGGTCAGGGCGAGCGTCAGGGCAGAAAGGGCAAGGCGCGGGCGCGGCAGGGACATGGGATCGATCCTTCGGGAAATGGGCTGGAGCAATGTGCGCGCATCCTACCGGGTTGCACACGGATCGCAACATCTGGAATGGCGGCTGAAACAGTTGCTGGCAGCTATGAGCGACGATGATTGGCGGCACTACGGCGCGGGCAGCCATCCCGCGTCGTAAGACGTTGTTGCGAATGTTTCGCTTCGCCGGGCGGGTCACGCAGCCACTCGCCGGATTGTCCGCCGTCCAGACGCACCGGATCGAAATCCATGCCGGGGCAGCGTGGTTCGTTACACTCGCGCTCTTTGCAGCCGAGCGGCGACCATCCAAGCGCCCGCGACAGAAGTCCTGATGACAACCACGAAAAAGCGGCTGACGGCGATTGCCTGCCTGTTCACCGCACTGCTGGGCGCCTGCACCGGCAGAGGCCCGATACGCGACGTCGAACGCACGATTGCAGACACGTACGGCACGGACCTGCAGGTGGTCAGCGTGCGTGCGCTGCGGCCCTCGGCGCCGCTGGCCCGCTGGAACGGCGTCTACGGCGTCTACCTGCAGGACCGGGCCGACGCCGAGCAGTTCATGGTGCGCCTGGGGCGGCCCGACGAGGGGCTGGCCACGCTGACCGGCCGCATCGACGCCGCGCGCCAGGAAAAAGACCAGCACGTGGCGCGGCAGAAGGCGGCGTTGGCGCAATTGCAGGCGTTGGGTTTGCCGGGCGAGGCGTACTCGCTGCAGGCGACGTCGATCTACGGCAGCGCGCGCTGGCGGGTGGCGGTCTTTGCGGATATGGACGCGTTGCGCCAGGACGGCGCCATGCTGGACGACGTGGCGTGGCAGGCGCTTGGACGCATCGTGCATGGCGGCCTCGCGCCCGAACCGTCGATCAGCCTGTTCCCTGCAACGCAAAGCGCGGCGTATCGCGCCGTGCTGGACAAGGGCTACCACGGCCGGATCGAGTTCATCGGCGGCGAGCCGGCAACCGTCCTGCAAAGCCTGGAAGACGGGGCCGACGCATGGTGGACGATCGATGCCGCCGCCCTGCCCGCGCCGCACATCGTGACCGAGCGGCAAGCGGAGCTGCGCGAGGCCTGTTACGCGGCAATCGCCGCGCTACGCGCCGACAATCACTTCAAGACGCGCCACGGCATCTATGTGCAGCCGCGCATGACCGTGTTTCAGGCGTATCGCATTGCCGACCGTCTGCGCGACGCCGGTCTGCGCCAAGGCCACACGGCGTACGCCGTGCTGGACCGCGCCGATGGCCGCATGGTGCTGCGCGGCATCGTCGCGGAGGATGCACCGCACGGCCCCGATGCCTACGCCGTCGAGGGCGTCTACGCGTACGAATTCGCCTTTGCCACCGGCAAGCTGCAGGTCCGCCGCCTGCCGGGGTAATGGCGGCAGGCTTTAGCCGTCGGCCCGCACGAAGAGCGCCAGACGGTTCCAGTAATCGACGCCGAGCAGCAGGCGATCACCCAGCGGCTTGAAGACGAAGTCCCCGCCCTGGTTGTGCTGCATCTTGATCAGGCCGCCTTCATGGCGCGCCTTCATCTTTAGCGATCCGTCGTCCTTGACGCTTCCATCCGCCCCGAACACCAGTTTTCGCAGCGTGCCGATGGGACGCTTGAAGGTGCCTTGCGGCAGTTGAGCCGGCGCGGCCTGTGCCAGCGCCTCGGCCGTCAGCGGCGCCAGGCTGTCGGCCAGCGTGCACGCATCCGGACTGGAGATCGGCGCGGCGCACGCATGTTGCAGCATGGGCCGGGCATCCAGGTAGCGACCGGCGGTCCAGGCTTCTTCGGCCGCCAGCGTGCACGTGCTGGCGGAGATGCCCTTCAGGCACGCGGCCTGCAGCGTCTTGTGCGCCGCCTCGTCCAGCGCCGCGGGCTGGCCGCCTTCGCCCGGTTCCAGTCCGGCGGCTTCGCGCCACGCATCCGGCAGCTTCTTGCACACGAACGGCAGGCCGCTCGCGCACATGCTTTCCAGTTCCTTGACGGACGTCTCGTTGTACGCGTCCAGGCATTCCATCATGCCCGCCTTCCAGCACAGCGGCCAGACCTTGGTCTGCGGCAGTTCCGTGGGCGCGGCGCACGGGGCGGGCGTCTTCAGCACGTAGACCTGTTCAAAGCCCACGTCGATCGATTTGCCGTCCGGGGCAAGCTTGTATTCATCGTCCAGGCCGAGGTCCAGGTTATAGAAGCCCAGCTTGCCGTTCTCGATCTTGTAGTAAAGCAGCTCGGGGCCGTTCAGCGCATTCTTGCGGATCAGGTTGGAACTCAGCACCCGCATCTGGCCTTTGCCGCCGTCGTACTCGTACAGTCCGCATTGAAGCGGCGCGGAAGATTGCGCGCGCGCGGCCGGCGCAAGCAGCGCCGACAGCAAAAGAACAGGCAACACCGAGCAAAGACGATGGAGCGATTGCGCGATGCGGCTGCGCAAGCGGGAATGACGGTACATGAGTGATCAAGCCTTTAAGAGATTCAATACGCGCGGCATGGCAGCGCGCCGGGCGGTCTGCGCCCGCCGGCATTCTAAATAGGCTTGATGTCGCGCCGGCGAAAAACGGCCGGCCTGTTTGATCTGTGTTGAACGAAACCCGCTTATGCCCGTGGCAACGCGCGCGGCAGATCCGTACCGTAGTCGTCATGGGCATACACCATGGCCGGCAACGGCGACCCGAGGCGGCCGCCTTGCTCCCACAGCGTCTCGACCCATTCGGCTGCCACGTCGGCAATCGCGTCCTGCACGCAGAACGCCGGCTCGCTGGAGAACATGGGCACCGGCGGCTCCAATCCCTCTTCGCCGTGCACGACGTCAAAGAGGTCGCGGTAGCCCTCGATGGCCTTGTTCAGCACATACAGATCCGGCCCATCCAGGCCGATCACCACCGAGAAGGTTCCCTCGCCGCCTTGATCGGGAAAGATGCCGAACTGGATTTCGCGCGCCTTCTCGGGCAGTCGCGCGAACATGCCGGCCAGCGTGTGCAGTGCGGCCGCCGTGTGCGCGTCCAGGATGCGGCGCAGCGCGTCTTGATAGTCGTGATTCGTCATCGCGCCAGCATAGCGCATGGCGGCATCGCATCACGTGTCGAGCGGCATCTGCGCCAGCAGCTTGTCCAGCGTCACGGGATAATCCCGCACGCGCACGCCGGTCGCGTTGTACACCGCATTGGCAATTGCCGCCGCCACGCCGCACAGGCCCAGCTCGCCGACGCCCTTGGCTTTCATGGGCGACGACACCGGATCGTCTTCGTCCAGAAAGATCACCTCCTGACGCGGAATGTCGGCATGGACGGGGACCTCATAGCTCGCCAGGTCGTGATTGACGAAAAATCCCGCGCGATGGTCGACCGCCAGCTCCTCCATCAACGCCGCGCCCACGCCCATGGTCATCGCGCCGATGACCTGGCTGCGCGCCGTCTTGGGGTTGAGGATGCGGCCTGCAGCGCACACGGCCAGCATGCGGCGCACGCGGGTCTCGCCCGTGTCGGCGTCCACGGCCACTTCCACGAAGTGCGCGCCGAACGTCGACTGGCGGAACTTCTTGTCCAGATCGCCGAACTCGATCGCGTCTTCCGCAATGAGCTCGCCGCCCGACACCGCACGCGTCAAGGGCGCGCTGCGCCCGCCGGCATCCGTAACCGCGCCGTTGGCGAACACCGCGTCCTTCGCGTCGAAACCCAGGCGCTCCACGACCAGCGTCCGCAACTTTGCGCAGGCGGCATACACGCCCGCCGTAGAACTGTTCGCGCCCCACTGCCCGCCCGACCCCGCGGACACGGGAAAGGCCGAATCGCCCAGGCGCACCACCACCCGGGACAGCGGCACGCCCAGCATCTCGGCGGCCGTCTGCGCAATGACCGTGTAGCTGCCGGTGCCGATGTCGGTCATGTCGGTCTCGACAATGACGCGCCCCGCCGCGTCCAGCCGCACGCGCGCGGCCGACTTCGTCACCAGGTTGTTGCGAAAGGCGCTGGCCACGCCCAGCCCAATGAGCCAGCGTCCTTCGCGCCGTGCGCCGGGTTTGGGATCGCGCTGGTCCCAGCCGAAATGCCGGGCGCCCGTCTGCAGGCATTCGACGAAGCGCCGGCGCGAGAACGGCCGCGACGGATCGGTGGGATCGACCTGCGTATCGTTGAGCACGCGAAACTGCACGGGATCCATGTCCAGCGCCTGCGCCATCTCGTCGATGGCGATCTCCAGCGCCATCATGCCGGGCGCCTCGCCGGGCGCGCGCATCGCATTGCCTTCGGGCAGGTCCAGCGTCATGAGGTTCAGCGCGGTGCGCTGATTGGCGCCGGCGTACAGCAGCTTGGTCTGCTGCACCGCCTCTTCGGGCTGGCCGTCCGGCAGGTCGCCGGACCAGCTTTCGTGCGAGATCGCCGTCAGCTTGCCGTCGCGCCCCGCGCCCAGCCGGATGCGCTGGAT
>DMTA01000459.1 GCA_003454835.1 Achromobacter sp.
GATCGCCGAAGAAGCCGCGCCAGCCGATGTCGGCCACCGCCATGCCGCCCGGCGCGGCCGCCTGGGCCGCGTTGTAGGCGGCGCCCGTGGGATACGCGGCGTCGATGGGCGCGTCGGGACGCTCGTACGTGGGGGCCAGCGAGCAGCCCGCCAGGGCCGCCGCCAGGGATACAGACAGCAAGGTTCTCATCTGGAGTTTCATTACGGTTGACCCTCCGCCGGCACGTCGTGCGGCCCCTTGGCGCTGGTGTCGTGCTTGTCGACGTTTTCGCTCATGCGCTTGACCTTGAACACACGAAGCATGATGACGAAGAACGCAGGGACGAAGAAGATGGCCAGGAACGTGCCGGTCAGCATGCCGCCGATCANNGGACGTCATCAGGATGGGACGCAGACGCTGACGGGCGGCGTGGATGGCCGACTCGGTCAGGCTGGCGCCCGCTTCATAGTGCTCCTTGGCGAATTCCACGATCAGGATGGCGTTTTTGGCCGCCAGCCCGATTGTCGTCAAGAGACCCACCTGGAAGAACACGTCGTTGGAGAGGCCGCGCATCAGCGTGGCCAGCAGCGCGCCGATGATCCCCAGCGGCACCACCAGCATGACCGCGGACGGAATGGTCCAGCTTTCATAGAGCGCCGCCAGGCACAGGAACACCACGATGAGCGAGATCGCGTACAGCGCGGGCGCCTGGGCGCCGGACAGGCGTTCTTCGAACGACAGGCCGGTCCATTCGAAGCCGACGCCGACCGGCAGCTTGGCCGCCAGGCGCTCCATTTCTTCCATGGCTGCGCCCGAGCTGTAGCCCGGCGCCGCCTGGCCCTGGATGTTGTACGACGGCACGCCGTTGTAGCGGTTCAGCTTCTGCGGGCCGAAGCTCCACGTCGCGCTGGAGAACGCCGAGAACGGCACCATGTCGCCATCCTTGTTGCGCACGTACCATTTGTTCAAGTCTTCCGGCAGCATGCGCGAGGAAGCCTCGCCCTGCGCGAACACCTTCTTGACGCGGCCCCGATCAATGAAGTCGTTGACGTACGACGAACCCCATGCGGTGGCGAGCGTGCTGTTGATGTCCGACACGGCCACGCCCAGGGCGCGGGCCTTTTCGCGGTCGATGTCCAGCTGGTACTGCGGCGCATCTTCGATGCCGTTGGGACGCACGCCCGCCAGCACAGGGCTCTGAGCGGCCTCGCCCAGCAGCTGATTGCGCGCGGCAAGCAGCTTCTCGTGGCCCACGCCGGCACGGTCCATCAGCTGGAAGTCAAAGCCGGTGACGTTGCCCAGTTCCATCACGGACGGCGGCGGCACGACGAACAACTTCGCACGTTGTTCCGTCTGGGCAAAATGCGCGTTGGCGCGCCCTGCCACGGCGGCCGCCTTCAGGCTGGCGTCGCCGCGTTCTTCCCAGTCGCGCAGCTTGATGAACAGGATGGAAGCGTTCTGGCCGCGACCGCCGAAGTTAAAGCCGTTGACCGCGAACACCGAGGTGACGGCGTCCTTTTCTTCGGTGAGCAGGTACTTGGTGGCGTCGTCGATGACGGCCTTGGTGGCTTCGGCGGTGGCGCCGGCCGGCGTCTGGATCTGGGCGAACAGAATGCCCTGGTCTTCGGCCGGCAGGAACGCGGTGGGGATGCGGGTGAACATCCAGCCCATCGCGATGACCAGCGCCAGGTAGACGACCATCAGCCGCTTGGTGCGGTTCAGACCACGGGCGACGGTATTGGCGTAGCCGTTGCTGCTGCGCTCGAACGTGCGGTTGAACCAGCCGAAAAAGCCCTTCTTGGCGCCGTGATGGCCCTTGGGGATGGGCTTGAGCAGCGTCGCGCACAAGGCCGGCGTGAACACGATGGCGACGATCACGGACAGCACCATCGAGGACACGATCGTGATCGAGAACTGGCGGTAGATCACCCCCGTGGAGCCGCCGAAGAACGCCATCGGGATGAACACAGCGGCCAGCACCATCGCGATGCCGATCAGGGCGCCGGTGATCTGGCTCATGGACTTGCGTGTCGCCTGCTTGGGCGTGAGGCCCTCTTCGGCCATCACCCGCTCGACGTTTTCGACCACCACGATGGCGTCGTCGACGAGCAGACCGATGGCCAGCACCATCCCGAACATGGTCAAGGTGTTGATGGAATAGCCGAACGCCGCCAGCACGCCGAACGTGCCCAGCAGCACCACCGGCACGGCCAGCGTGGGAATGATGGTGGCGCGGAAGTTCTGCAGGAAGAGATACATCACCAGGAACACCAGGATGATGGCCTCGACCAGCGTCTTGAACACTTCATGGATCGACAGGCTGACGAACGGCGTCGTGTCGTACGGATAGACGACGTCCATGCCCGGCGGGAAATACGGCTTGAGGTTGTTGATGGTGTCGCGCACCGCCTGCGCCGTGTCCAGCGCGTTGGCGCCCGGCGCCAGCTTGATGGCCAGGCCCGAAGCGGGATTGCCGTTGTAGAAGCTGTCGATGGCGTAGGTCTGGCCACCCAGTTCAATGCGCGAGACATCGCGCAGGCGCACTTGCGAACCATCGGAATTGACCTTGAGCAGGATCTGGCCGAAGTCCTCGGCCGTCTGCAGGCGCGACGGTCCGATGATGGTGGCGTTGAGCTGCTGGCCGCGCACGGATGGCAGACCGCCCAATTGCCCGGACGAGACCTGGACGTTCTGTTCCTTGATGGCGGTGGTGACGTCGACCGTGGTCAGCCCGAAGTTGACGAGCTTGGCCGGATCCAGCCAGATCCGCATCGCGTACTGCGAGCCGAAGAGCTGGAAGTCGCCCACGCCCTGCGTGCGGCTGATGGGATCCTGCACGTACGAGGCGACGTAGTCGGCCAGGTCGTCCTTGGTCATCGTGCCATCGGTGGACACGAAACCCGCCACGATCAGGAAGTTCTTCGTGGCCTTGGTGACGCGGATGCCCTGCTGCTGCACTTCCTGCGGCAAGAGCGGCTGCGCCAGCGCCAGCTTGTTCTGGACCTGCACCTGCGCGGTGTCGGGGTTGGTGCCCTGCTTGAAGGTCAGCGTGATGGACATGCTGCCGTCGGAGTTGCTTTCCGACGAGATGTACTGCAGGCCATCAAGACCGTTCATCTGCTGCTCGATCACCTGCACCACGGTGTCCTGCACGGTCTGCGCCGAGGCGCCGGGATAGGACACAGCGATGGCGACGGCCGGGGCGGCGATGTTGGGATACTGGCTGATGGGCATCTTCACCAGCGACAACGCGCCGGCGAGCATGGCGACAATGGCCAGCACCCAGGCGAAGATCGGCCGGTCGATGAAAAAACGGGACATGAACGTCTAGCTCCTCAGTGGGCCGTGGCGGCAGTGGGCTCGCCAAACTCGGAAACCAGATGGACGTTGCTGGCCTCCACCGGCTTTACCGTGACGCCACTGCGGGCGTGCTGGGTGCCTTCGGTGATCACACGTTCGCCGTCGGCGAGGCCCTTGCCGATCAGCCAAGCATTACCGACGGTGCGCAGGGTCTCGACTTCGCGCTTCTCAACGCTGTTGTCCTGCTTGACCACCCAGACGCTGGGAACGCCGCGTGTATCGCGGCTCACAGCCTGCTGCGGCACCAGCAGCGCATCCTGCTGGGTGCCTTCCTTGAGCAGCGCATGCACGAACATGCCCGGCAACAACTTGCGGTCCGGGTTGGGGAACTCGGCGCGCAGGGTCACCGAGCCGGTGGTCGGGTCGACACTGACCTCGGAGAACTTCAGGGTGCCCGGCAGCCGGTAGGCGCTACCATCGTCCAGCGTCAGACTGACGTCGGCCTGGTTATCTCCAGAACTTTGCAGGCGACCTGATTCCAATGCGCGACGCAGGCCGAGCAGGTTGGTGATTGGCTGGTTGACGTCGACGTAGATCGGATCGAGCTGGGTAACGGTCGCCAGCTCCTGCACCTGGCCATTGGTGACCAGCGCGCCCTCGGTGACGGCCGAACGGCCGATGCGCCCGGAGATCGGCGCCAGCACCTTGGTGTACTGCACGTCAATGCGCGCGACCTGCACCTCGGCCTGAGCCTGCTTCCACGCAGCCATGGCGTCATCGTATTGCTGGCGGCTAACCGCGCTGGTCTTAAGCAACCGTTCATAGCGCTGGGCTAGGTTCTCGGCAGTGGTCAGGTTGGCCTCGGCGCGCGCCAGTCGCGCCTCGTAGGTGCGCGGATCGATTTGGTACAGCTGCTGGCCCTTCTTGACTTCCGTGCCTTCGGTGAACAGGCGCTGCTGGAGGATACCGGTTACCTGCGGCCTGACCTCGGCGATGCGGTAGGCGCTGGTGCGCCCAGGCAGATCGGTGGTCAGCGTCAACGCCTGTGCCTCGACCCGATAGACCCCCACTTCCGGCGGCGGCGCTGCGGTTTGCGCCTTGTCCGACTCCACGCAGCCGGCCAGCAGCAGTGCCGCCAGCGGAATGGAATGCCATACGCGCGATTTAGCTTTTCGGTGATTCACCTGTTGCCTCTCCCTCAAATGCACAAAGTCTGTACCATATAGCAGTCCAGTGTATCACTATGCGATTCAGTAGAGACAGTTCGGAATATGTAACAGGCCTGAACAAAGCACTGGCAACTCCGGTCCGCAGCGTTAAAGAATGCCTGTTCACTCTTGCGAGGCTGCTGGAAAATGCCCCCAACCCAAGTGGGCGCATTACATTAAGAGGACGCCATGACACAGACAGACCAGGCCGCTGAAGCCGGCCGGCACAACGGTATTCAGGTAATCGCCCGCGCAGGAGCGATCATGCGGGCCCTGGGCGACAACCCCCAGGGACTGAGCCTGGCCGCCATCGCGCAGATCGTCGACCTGCCCCGCTCCACGGTGCAGCGCATCATCACCGCGCTGGAGGCCGAGTACCTGGTCGAGACCCTTGGCCCCAGTGGCGGCTTCCGCCTGGGGCCGGCACTCGGGCAGTTGATCAGCCAGACCCAGACAGACATCATCACGTTGCTCAAGCCCTACATGCTTGAGCTCTCTGAGCAGTTGGGCGAGTCGGTTTGCGTCAGCACGCTGGTCGGCGCGAAAGCCTACGTGGTCGACCGCGTCGTGGCCGAGCGTGAGCTACGTGTCGTGTTTCCCATTGGTATCAAGGCGCCGGCCTACGCGACTGCGAGCGGCAAGGCGCTGCTGGCGGTCCTGGCCGATGAGTGGCTGCAACAGCTGCTGCCCGACCCGTTGCCGATCGTAACTCCATGCACGCCTGACCGGATTACGCTGCTTGAGCAGCTCGGCCAGATCGCTGAGGGCGCCGTTGCCGAAGAGCATGGCGAGCTGATTGAAGGACTCAGCTCGTTTGCGATCACGCTGGAAACCTATTTGGGTCGGTACTCGATCGCAATCGTCGGACCGACAGCGCGACTAGTGACTCGACGTGAGCCATTTCAGCAGGCGCTGCGTCGCTGCCAGCAGAGCGTCGAGCGGGCGATCGGTCGGCGCGCCACGCATACATCCTGAGAGGCGAAAGCATGGCCAGACGAACCGCCGCTGAAGCGGAGCTGACCCGACGCAAGATTCTCATGGCTGCCAATGAAGTGTTCTGGGATGAAGGGGTCGATAACGCCGCGTTGGCGACGGTGGCCAAGATGGCGGGCGTCACACGCGGTGCGGTCTATTGGCATTTCAAAGACAAGCACGCCATCTTGAACGCGCTGTTCGACGAGTTATCGATTCCGCTTCGACAGCCGGTGCCTCGCAATGCCTGCCTTGACAACGCATGGACGTGGCTGGCGCGCGTTCTGCTGAATACGGTTGGCGACGACACGGCTCGAAAGCTCTCGAGCATCATGTTCCTTCAAGGACCTACAGGCGAATGCGGAATCATTCGGGACGGCTTAACGCGGCTGCGCAAGCAGTTCATGCGGCAAATTGCGGCCATCCTCGAGTCCGCTTCTAGAAATGGCGAAATTTCTCCAGACATAAATCTTGAAATGGTCGAGGCGCTATTTCAGAGCGCTATCAGCGGTCTTTTGTATGAATGTCTGCAACAGCCAGAGAACAAAGAGTCGCTAATACGTTCTGTGCTCGAATCACTGCTATGTCTGATCAAGTCGCCACCTGAACATTTGTTAAAAGTGTCTGTGGCATCAGAAAATTTCCCGAACTCATGAGGGAGCGGAGTTCTTACCTGCCGCCAGCCACGTCTTGAACTAGATAGAGTGTTCAACGTAATTGAGGTCTGTCGGCGGCGCATCTCGAAAGGGCATGGTATGCAGCGAAACTGTCTGGCGCACGCAAGCTCGCGCAAAGAGCTGCAAACAGCACCAGCTTGGTCGCAACTGGATCTGCCTTGCCACTGCATTTTTGTAGCAGCAACATTGCATCGATATTGAGTACGTGCGTCTTCACGACACCTGCGCCTGCAGCTCAGCATTACTGTCTATGAATCTGCGATGCTCGTTGCTAACTACGGTGAGGTAATATATCAATGAGTTTCCAGCGTGCACTACATCGGAGCGCGACGGCAGTTAAGCAATTAGCTTCACTCAGTTTTGAATCTCTACCTCATGGTGGGCTAGTCCCAAGTTTAGTGGCCAGTTGCATAAAATCAATCAGCCCTGCATTCGTGAGCACCTGATGACCGCTTTTGGCCGGAAGCGGTCACCTGCTAGAGGCAGCTTTCGGCCAGAAGCGGGCGTTCACGAAGCTCAATTTGTGGTTCACAGGCGTCTACGAAACTAGGAGAGGTTCAAGCCCGTTGATCGGATACGACGAGTTCATGCTTTTATCGCCGCGCCTGTAGTCGCTCGCGAACCGCAGCCTGCTGTCCTGTCACCGCCTGAATTTGAAAAGCGCTGGCAGACCATCGCCCGTGAAACGGGCTTCCGCGACCGGCGCCATCTACGCGAAGCCTTCGTCCGCGGCTTCGGTGTGCCGCCTCAGGCCGTCAGGCGAGATGTACGGAGTATGCCGGCTTGACCCGGCAAACCCAGTCAAACGCCGGTATCTGCAGCTAGCGGGAAAGTCGTTAGCTGGGCCCGCAAATTGCTTCGAATGCCCACTGACACTTCGCTTATGTCAGACAAGGTAAGGCCATCATGAACAGCAGTGATAAAGAATCGGAGAGTTCACCCGCCTTCTGGCGGACTCAAGAGATGTTGCTGCTACAGCAGGTAACCGCACTGGCCGGGCGGGACTTTTCTCCCGAGACCGTAATGAGGGAGATGCTTCACCTACTGTCCGAACTGTTGGGGTTGAACCGCGGGCGAATCGTGTTGCTCGACGAATCGGGCCAATCGAGCCGAATCCGCTATGCCTACGGACTGACCGCAGACGAAGTCAGCCGCGGGCGTTACGCACCAGACGAAGGTGTAACCGGACGAGTACTGGCTCGAGGTCAGTTGATCATCGTTCAGGACATCGATAACGATCCGCTGTTTCTCGGCCGCATGGTCGCGCGTAACAACCTCCCTTCCGGGCCGGTTTCCTATATCGCATTACCGATCCAGATCGGCCAGCGCACCATCGGCGTACTGGCCTGCCATCGCATCCGCAGCCGAGCACGCCCATTGGCAGATGACCTCACCATCCTGAGAATCCTGGCGACGTTTGCCGGGCAGATCCTCCATCTGGAAGAACACCTTAGGGAAAAAACCGAGGCGCTCGAACAACGCAACGCCCTACTGGCCCGGGCACTGGAGACCCGCTCCAGCCGCTACGGGATTATCGGCAGCGCGCCCCAGCTGCTGCGCGCGCTCTCAGAACTGGAGCGCGTTGCGAATACCACCGCAAGCGTGTTGCTGCTCGGCGAGTCCGGAACCGGCAAGGAGCTGTTCGCGCGTGCATTGCACCTGTCCAGCCCCAGACGGGACAAGCCGTTTATCCGCGTGAATTGCGCAGCCATTCCCGATTCGCTATTCGAGTCGGAGTTGTTCGGCTACGAGCGAGGCGCCTTCACCGGGGCGCAAACGGCGCGTGCCGGCTGGTTCGAGCAGGCAGATGGCGGCACCATTTTCCTCGATGAGATTGGCGAGCTTCCGCTGGCCATGCAGACCAAGCTGCTACGTACGCTGCAGGAGGGCACCATCACCCGCCTCGGGGCCAAGCGCGAGCTGCACATCGACGTCCGGCTGGTGGCAGCCACTAACCGTGAACTGGAGACCGAAGTCGCCGCCGGCAACTTCCGCCAGGACTTGTACTACCGGCTAAACGTCATCCCGATACGCCTGCCCTCGCTGGCTGAGCGCCGGTCTGACATCCCCGTGCTGGTGCTGCACTTCCTCAACCGGATCAACCAGGCCAACCAGCGAAACGTCAGCCTAAGTGCCGAGGCGATTAAGCGCCTGCAGCGGCATGCGTGGCCGGGCAACATTCGCGAGCTGTCCAATGTCATTGAGCGAATGGTGCTGCTAGCCGACCACGCCCTGTTGAGCGCAGCGGACGTCGACCGCTACCTGCCACGGGAGAACGAGCAAGCTGCGCCGACACCTCCCCTGGCCACGTCACCGCCCAGCCTCCCTGCCTATATTGAGGACATCCGACCTTACGTCTCGGTGACCTCCCATACTGCCGATGCGCTGCGCCAGGCGCTGGACCGCTGTGGCGGAAACAAGACGCGCGCCGCTCAGCTGCTGGGCATGACCGCGCGCCAGTTCCACTACCGCTGGCAGAAATTGGTAGCCATTCGCTGAAGCCGAACACAATGTCGACAATGTCAACATTGTGTTCGGCTCTACTCCGGTTCAGCGAAGGAAAAAATCAGACCAAAACCAAATTAGCACCCCGTAACAGGCTGAAATGTAAAGATATTTTTAAAATCTTCGACAGCTGGCATGGCAGTTGCGATATCCCATTCAGCCAGGACTGACATCGCGTTGGTACTGATGAACTGAATGGAGAGCACCATGAACGCACCTGCACCTACCACCGTTAAAACCTACCTGCGACCGATCGATCGAGACGGCCTGATGGCCTTCGCCGAGAAGGGCCGCAACAACCCGGCCAGCCGCGGCACTAACAAGGTCCGCACGGTCATGCAGGGCATGTACCGCAGCCTCAGCTATGTCGGTGACCACGAGGCCGTTGTGGTCGACGAGCCTCTGCACCTGTTCGGTGAAGACACGGCGCCCGCTCCGGGCGAGATCGTGCTCTCCGGGCTGGGTGGCTGTCTTGCCGTAGGAATTACAGCAGTGGCCACCTGGAAGCAGGTCAAGCTGAGCAAGCTGGAAATCTTCCTGGAAGCCGACATTGGCAACCCAGCGGCGTGGGGTGCCGGCGGTGCACCGATGCAACCGGAGCAAATGGGCTTCCAAGAGATTCGCGTAAAGGTCTTGGTGGAGGGCGATGCCACTCGCGAAGAGCTCGACGAGATCGTCAAGCACGCCAACTTCTACTCGCCCGTGGCCAATAGCATGCGCAATCCCATTCCGTTCAGCATCGCGCTGGCCGACTGAGCAACGCATCGAGGAGGTCGCCATGAACAGTGTCGCCGCGCCCGTTGCTGAGCTGACACCCAGCGTAAACGACAAAACCATGCTCCAGCGGGTATCCGAGATAGCCAGCGGGCCTCTCGCCGAGGCCGCCAACCGTATCGACCGGGAGGGTTACTACCCGTTGGACATCATGGCGCGCCTCGCCGAGGTGGGCGCGTTCGGCGCGCATCTGGACCGGCGCGGGGCCGACTTTGGGCTAGCGCTAGCAGCTAACAGCGAGATCGCCCGCAGTTGTGGGTCCACCGGCTTTCTCGCCTGGTGCCATAACGTCTGCGGCCTGTACATGGAGCAATCGGCGAACCCGGCTCTGCTGGCGCGCTTGAACGACCACGTCGAAGGTCGTAGCTTCGGCGGTACCGCACTGTCCAACCCGATGAAGGCCATGGCCGGCATCGAGCCGATGCTGCTGCGCGCACAGCGGGTGCCAGGCGGCTATCGGGTGAGCGGTTCACTGCCCTGGGTCAGCCACATCGCCCCCGGGCAATACTGCGGTGCGATCGCGGGTGTCGATCGCGCCGACGGTACTCGTTCCCACGAGATCATGTTTCTGCTCGATCTCGACGAGCGGGTCGACCTCAGGCATTGCCCCGCATTTTCCGGCATGGAAGGCACCAGCACCTGGGGCATCCGCCTGACTGATCACTTCATCGGCGAAGACCAGCTCATCGCCGACCCCGCCGGCCCTTTCGTCAACCGCGTCCGCGCCGCCTTCATCCTCCTGCAGGTCGGAATGGCGACCGGCCTGGTGCAGGCCAGCCTGGACGCGATGAACGAGGTCGAGCCGGTACTGGGGCACGTCAACCAGTTCCTTCATGACCGTCCCGACGTGCTCCAAGCCGAATTTGCCGAGCTCAATTCACGGGTCGCCGCGCTGGTGCGCACCCCTTACGAAACCGATAAGGACTTCATGCTCGACGTGCTCGATGCGCGCGTACAAGGCGCCGAGCTGGCCCTGCGTGCGACCCAGTCGGCCCTGCTTCACCAAGGCGCGCGCGGTTACCTGATGAGTGCCGGACCACAACGACGCATCCGCGAGGCGCAATTCGTGGCGATCGTTACCCCGGCGATCAAGCACCTGCGCTACCAGATGAACCGCCTGATGCAGGAGGCCCAGCCAGCATGAGTGCAATCACCCAAGCCTGGCGGCAGTTCATTTGCCGCGCCTGTGGCCTGATCTATGACGAAGCGCTCGGTGATCCGGACAGCGGGCTGGCGCCCGGCACCCGCTTCGAGGACATTCCGGATGACTGGGAATGCCCGCTTTGCGGCGTGACCAAGCTGGATTTCGAACCCTACGTGATGCGCGAGGCGCCAGCTGCCGTGGCGATGCCGGTCGGGCCTCGCGAGACAGGCATCGTGGTGGTCGGTGGCGGACTGGCCGGCTGGTCTGTCATCGAAGCCATCCGCGCCATCGATCAGAGCACCCCCATCACTCTGGTCAGCGGTTGCAAGGGCGACCTTTATCACAAGCCCGAACTGTCCGTTGCGCTCAGCCGCGGTCAGTCGGCCGACAAGCTGGTGCGCGAGCGCGCCGCCGAGGCCGCTGCTCGGCTTGGCGTGCGCCTTTTGCCGGAAACCTTCGCCGTAGGCCTATCCCCACGGCTCCGTCAACTGCGCACCACACGCGGCAACCTGAGCTACACCCGGCTGGTTCTCGCTCTGGGTGCCCGCCCCGCACTGCCCGTTGCGCTGCCGGCCGAGCTCTGCTGGCGCGTCAACCACCTGCACGGCTGGGCCGGCCTGCAGGCGCGGCTGGCCGAGCGCAGCCCCCCGGACGTGGCGGGTATCGGGGC
>DMTA01000111.1 GCA_003454835.1 Achromobacter sp.
CCCGTCGTGATGGCGGCCCGCCGCCAGCACGACGGGCAGCGCATCGGCCAGGCCCAGGCCCGCGCCGCCATGATCATCCAGCACCAGCGCATCCGCGAATCCCGCGTCCTCGCAGGCCTGCCACGCGTCGCCGGACGGTTGCCCCTGCTCCAGGCGGCGGATGACATCCGGCGTGCTGGTCTGGGCGAATAGGCGTTCGGCGGCATCGCCAAAAATGTTGTCCATGACGGTCGTCCTTATCGAAGGCCAAGGCCGCGGGCAATGATGCCGCGCAGGATTTCGCGGGTGCCGCCGCGCAGCGAAAACGTCGGCGCGACCTGTTCCAGATACGCCAGCGTCCGCAGCAGTGGCAGGGGTACAGGGCGGTCCGGATGCCGGCCCAGCGTATCGCCGATCAGGCGCGGAATCGCCTGTTCAAGCTCGGTGCCCAGGTCCTTGACCAGCGACGCCTCCGTGGCGGGGCTCTGGCCCGCGGCCAGCTTGCCGGCCACGGCCAGCGACATCGCGCGCAGCACCGCCATCTGCGACAGGATGCTGCCCAACGCGGCCCGGCCGGCGGCATCGGTGTTGGCTTCGTCATCGCGGCAATGCGCCAGCCAGCACTCCAGCAGTGCGATGCTGGAATACAGGCGCTCGGGACCGCTGCGCTCGAACGCCAGTTCCGCGTTCACCTGCGCCCAGCCGCCGCCTTCGTCGNNACGTTGTCGAAGAAGACTTCGGAGAAGTGCGCGTCGCCCGCCAGGTCTTCGATGGGGCGCACCGACACGCCGGGCAGCGACAGGTCCACGATGACCTGCGACAGCCCCTGATGCCGGTCCTGGGCCGTGCCCGACGTACGCACCAGCGCGATCATGTAGTGCGAGCGATGCGCGTTCGTCGTCCAGATCTTGCTGCCGTTCAACCGCCAGCCGCCCGCCACGGGTTCGGCCCGGGTGCGGATGCTGGCCAGGTCCGAGCCGGAGCCCGGCTCGCTCATGCCGATACAGAAGAAGGCCTGTGCGGCGCAGATGCGGGGCAGATAAAAATCCTTCTGCGCCGGCGTGCCGTACTTCAGGATGAGCGGCGCGCTCTGGCGATCGGCAATCCAGTGCGCCGACACCGGCGCGCCCGCGCCCAGCAATTCCTCGGACAACACGAAGCGTGCAAAGTGGCCGCGCGCCGCGCCGCCGTATTCGCGCGGCAACGTCAGGCCCAGCCAGCCGCGTTCGGCAAGCTGCCGGCTAAAGCCCGCATCAAAACCCATCCACGAACGGGCGCGTTCGTCAGGCTCCAGGCCGTCCAGCGCATCGGCCAGGAAGCCGCGCACCTCGGCGCGCAAGGCTTCGTCCTCGGGAGGAATGGCAGTGAGTTCAAGCGTGTCGATCATCAGTCGCTCCGGGTCAGGCAAAGGCGCCGCGACTGGCGCCGATGGCCACTATCCGGGAACGCGCCGATAGCTGTCCAATATTATTTTGCGGGTTTGCGATATGGGTTTCGTATCGAGTGGCGGGCAGTATGATGGAACGCACTTCATGGACCGCATCGCGCGACCCACAACGCACCACAAGGAGGAAACACCATGAATGAAGTCATCGTCGCTTCGGCCGTCCGCACCGCCATTGGAGATTTCGGCGGCGCGCTCAAGGATGTGCCCCCCTGCGATCTGGGCGCCACCGTCATCCGCGCCGCGCTGGAACGCGCAGGGGTCTCTGGCGACGAAGTGGGCCACGTCGCCGTCGGCCACGTCATCAATACCGAGCCGCGCGACATGTACCTGTCGCGCGTGGCTGCCATGAATGCCGGCATCTCCAAGGAAACGCCCGCGTTCAACGTCAACCGCCTGTGCGGATCCGGGCTGCAGGCCATCGTGTCCGCTGCGCAAACCATCATGCTGGGCGACGCCGAGATCGCCGTGGGCGCCGGCGCCGAAAGCATGAGCCGCGCGCCGTATATCGCCCCGGCCCAGCGCTGGGGCGCGCGCATGGGCGACAGCGTCATGCTGGACATGATGACCGGCGCGCTGTCCGACCCCTTCGGCAAGATGCACATGGGCGTCACGGCGGAAAACGTGGCCGCCAGATTCGGCATCAACCGGCAGGACCAGGACGCCACGGCCGCAGAGTCGCATCGCCGCGCCGCCGCCGCGATCGACGCGGGCTACTTCCGCGACCAGATCGTGCCTGTGAAGATCAAGTCGCGCAAAGGCGAGATCGTGTTCGACACCGACGAGCACGTGCGCCGCGACGTCACGGCGGACAGCCTGGCGACGCTCAAGCCGGTGTTCCAGAAGGAAAACGGCACGGTCACGGCAGGCAACGCGTCCGGCCTGAACGACGGCGCGGGCGCGCTGGTGCTGATGAATGCCTCCGTCGCGGCCAAGCGCGGCGTCAAGCCGCTGGCGCGCCTGGTGGCGTACGCGCACGCGGGCGTGGACCCCGACATCATGGGCATCGGCCCGGTGCCGGCCACCCAGGCGGCGCTCAAGCGCGCAGGTCTGACGGTCGACCAGTTGGACGTCATCGAGGCCAATGAAGCGTTCGCCGCGCAGGCGTGCGCCGTGTCGCGCGAACTGAAGCTGGACGCCGCCAAGGTGAATCCCAACGGCAGCGGCATCGGCCTGGGCCACCCGATCGGTGCGACGGGCGCCATCATCACCACCAAGGCCCTGCATGAACTGCAGCGCGTGGGCGGGCGCTATGCCCTCGTGACGATGTGCATCGGAGGCGGGCAGGGCATCGCCGCGATCTTCGAACGGATCTGATCCGTTAGGAAGTTCCGTCCCGCGAAGGCCGGGCAAAGCCCGGGCCTTCGCGGCCTACAATCGCGCCCATGTACAAATCCAACTTCCCCTCCGAACTCGACCAGCCGACGCTTTCCGAAGCCGACGGCGTCCGCTATCTGCACTTCAACACCGAATGGGTGCAGGGCGCGATGAACATCAAGAATCCGTCCGAGCTGGTGCTGGAATACACCGCGCAGATGATGGCCTGGCTGCTGTTCCTGGAGCCGCCGAAGGAAGAGGCCATCGGCATGCTGGGCCTGGGCGCCGGGTCGCTGGCGCGGTTCTGCGCCAAGCACACGCGCGGCCCGCTGCTGGCCGTGGAATGGAACCCGCGCGTCACCGCCGCATGCCACATGTTCTTCCGCCTGCCGGGCGCGAACCGCTTGCAGGTCGAACACACCGACGCGGGCGCCTGGGTGGCCGATCCGCTGAACGCCGGACGCTGCCCGGTGCTGATGGTGGATCTGTACGACGCGGCCGCCGAAGGCCCGGTGCGCGACAGCGTGAAGTTCTACCGCGACTGCCGCCGTGTCCTGGGCGAAGTCGGCATCCTGGCCGTGAACCTGTTTGGCCGGCACGAAAGCTTCGGCAAAAACATCGACAACCTGTCCAAAGCCTTCGACGACCGCATCGTGCTGCTGCCGGAAGTCGAGGCCGGCAACCAGATTGTTCTGGCGTTTTCCGGCCCAAGCCTGGCGATTACCCCGGCAGAACTGCTGGCGCGCGCGGAGATCGTGGAAGGGAAGTACGGGCTCCCGGCTCGCCGCTGGGCTCGATCGTTGACGCGGCATGCGGTCGACGGGGTTCTGCATTTTTGATGGAGGCACGCGCCATTGCGCGGCTCATTCCAAATCGTCCCGGTCCATCGATTCAACTTGCGCAAATACGTCAGCTGCCGGGATGACGCGGCCTTCTTCGATCTCTTTGCGGCCATAGGCGAGCAGTTGAAGTAGCGCTCCGGTCTGATCCGGAGCGCTGTGGTGTTCAAGGAATAAGAGAATCGTCATTTGGGCGGGGCATGGCGGGGACGGTCCCTGTAATGGTATGCGCGATCTGACGTTTTGCAGCGGTAATCCAGTCCGATTCCTGATCTCTCCGCGGCAGGTCGTCTGGCCGTGGTGCCGTCACCTTTCGTCCAGCCGCTGTTAGGGAAGTTCCCAACCCGCTCCAGCTTTACCTTTCTCCCCACCCAGGTCTATCATCGGCTTATTCATAATTATGAATTACGGCATTTACCCGCCGTCTGCCCATGACCCTACCCATCGTCCGGCAAGCCCTGTATCTGGAAGTCGCGGACCGCCTGCGCGGCATGATCCATGCGCGGTCGCTGCGTAACGGCGAATGGATCGATGAGCTTCGCTTGGCAGGCGAAATGGGCATTTCGCGAACGCCGCTGCGCGAGGCGCTGAAAGTGCTGGCCACCGAAGGCCTGGTACGGCTGGAACCCCGCCGCGGCTGCTTCGTCAACGAGTTGTCCGCGCAGGATCTCGAAGACATCTTCCCGCTGATGGCCATGCTGGAAGGGCGCTGCGCCTTCGAGGCCGCGCGCAAAGCCACCGACGCCGAGCTTGCCGAACTGGAACCGCTGCACGCCGCGCTGGCCGGTCATGCAAAGGCGGGCCGCATCGACGCCTACTACAAGACCAATTACCTCATTCACGAAGCCGTCCAGGCGCTGGCCGGCAATCAATGGCTGTCGGACATGGTGGGCAACCTGCGCAAGGTGTTGAGCCTGTCGCGCCATCGCAGTCTGTCCCGGCCGGGCCGCATCGACCAATCCTGCGCCGAACACCTTGCCATTTTCGAGGCCCTGAAGGCCCATGATTCCGACGCCGCGCAGGCGCTGGCGCACACCCATCTGATGCGCCAGCTTGAAGCGCTGCGCGTCCTTAGCAATGAAGACGCCGCCGACGCGGCGCCGTCCGATCCCATCGTCATCGAGGAGCCCGCCCATGTCCGCACCCGCCAATCTCNNCCAGCCCCCCCCCCCCCCGCCCCCGTCCTTCCCCACCGTCATCGGGGAACCCGCCCATGTCCG
Organism: Achromobacter sp.; assembly: GCA_003454835.1. GTDB lineage: Bacteria > Pseudomonadota > Gammaproteobacteria > Burkholderiales > Burkholderiaceae_B > Achromobacter. The sequence continues at coordinate 4,800 of DMTA01000111.1, forward strand.
CCCCCGCCAATCTCGCGCCCGCGCGCGGCGCACGCACGCCTGAGCCCGAGGCCGATCTTGTCGATGCCGCCGCCGCGGCCGAAAGCGCCAGCCTGATCACGCGGCTGGGCCGGTTGTGGGAGCGCGGGCGCCTGCCCAGCGAATCCGAAGTGCGGCGCCTGTTCGAAGCGCGCCTGACCGACGTGGCCGCCAACAAGCTGGCGCGCCGCTGGTGCGAGCAATACGCCGCGGCCGACGGTAAGGACCGCCGTCTGATGCTAGCCGCGCTGGCGCAGATCCGCGCCACCTACGCGGGCGATGGCGGCGAGGGCGTGCGCCTGTTCAAACGGTTCAACGCGCAGCCCCAGGGCCTTCGCTTCCTGGTCGAGCTGCGTGCGGACATGCTGCGCTGGCGCAAGCAGGTGGCGGGCATCCAGTCGCTGGACAAGGAGCTGGAAGGCCTCTTGTCGGCCTGGTTTGACGTGGGCCTGCTGGAACTGCGCCCGCTGACCTGGGATTCGCCGGCGTCGCTGCTGGAAAAGCTGATCCTTTACGAGGCCGTCCACGAGATCAAATCCTGGGACGACCTGCGCCACCGCGTGGCGCCCGATCGCCGCTGCTATGCGTACTTTCACCCGCAGATGCCGGGCGTGCCGCTGATCTTCGTGGAAGTGGCCTTCGCCAGCCAGATGGCCGACAACGTGCAGGTGCTGCTGGACAGCACGCTGCCGCCGCAGGACCTGGACAAGGCGCGCTGGGCGATCTTCTACTCCATCTCCAACACGCAGCCCGGCCTGAAGGGAATCAGCTTCGGCAATTTCCTGCTCAAGCGCGTGGTCGAGCAGTTGCTGGAAGAGCTGCCCAAGCTGAAGGCCTTTGCCACCTTGTCGCCCATTCCGGGGTTCACGGACTGGCTGGGCAAGCAGGACGCGCAGGCTGTCGAGGCGATCGTGCGCGAAGACAAGACGCGCGCCAAGGACCGCCAGCGTGAAGGCGTGCCGGACGGGCAACGCTGGGTCGCGCGTCTGGCCAAGGCCGCGCAGGGCAAGGCGCCCGACGTGGTCAAGCGCGCCGGCTTCCGGCTGGCGGCCTGCTATCTGCAGTCGATGAAGAACGGCTTGCCTGTCGATCCGGTGGCGCGTTTTCACCTGGGCAACGGCGCGCGCATCGAGCGCTTGAATTGGGCGGCGGACACTTCGCCCAAGGGGCTCAAGCAATCTTGCGCCATGATGGTCAATTACCTGTATGACCTGGACGAACTGGACACCAATCTTCAGCGCCTGAATGACGGCAAGCCGCAGATCAGCCGCGGCGTGGGGCGCGTGGCCTGACCGCCGCAAACACGGCGGCGGGTTCCTGACAACCATAACAAGGGCAGGGGACATGACGGAGAGCGTGGCAGGCCAGAGCCAAGGCCAAGGCAGTGTTCGGCTCGATCGCGACGGGCATCTGGCCTGGGTGACGCTATCGCACCCGGGACGCCTTAATGCGATTACGGTCGGCATGTGGCGCGAACTGCGCGATGTGTTCACGCGCATCGCGCAGGATGACGCCGTGCGCTGCGTGGTGGTGCGCGGCGCCGGCGGCAACTTCGCCGCCGGCGCCGACATCCGCGAGTTTCCCGCCGAACGCGCCGACTTGGCCGGCGTGCAACGCTATCACCGCGAGATCCTGGAGCCGGCCCTGCGCGCCGTGGCCGAATGCCCGCAACCGGTCATCGCCCAGATCGAGGGCGTGTGCGTGGGCGGCGGGCTGGAGATCGCCTGCCAGTGCGACCTGCGCATCGCCGGCGCTTCGGCACGGTTCGGCGTGCCGATCAACCGTCTGGGCTTTCCGATGGCCCCCGACGAAATGCGCGGTCTGCTGGCGCTGGCCGGCC
>DMTA01000272.1:0-3174 GCA_003454835.1 Achromobacter sp.
CCGCGCGGGCCTCTATAATCCGCGTTTTCCCCCTGATGAGTTCCACCCGATGGCGCAGCAAACGATGAAGGCCCTGGTCAAGCGCGAAGCAGCCAAGGGCATCTGGCTCGAAGAGGTTCCGGTGCCGACCCCGGGCCCGAACGAGGTCCTGATCAAGCTGGAAAAGACCGCCATCTGCGGTACCGACCTGCACATCTACCTGTGGGACGAATGGAGCCAGCGCACCATCAAGCCCGGCCTGACCATCGGCCATGAGTTCGTCGGCCGCGTCGCCGAACTCGGCTCGGCCGTCACCGGCTATGAAATCGGCCAGCGCGTCTCGGCCGAAGGCCACATCGTCTGCGGCCACTGCCGCAACTGCCGCGGCGGCCGCCCGCACCTGTGCCCGAACACCGTCGGCATCGGCGTCAACGTCAACGGCGCCTTCGCCGAATACATGGTGATGCCGGCCAGCAACCTGTGGCCGATCCCCGACCAGATCCCGTCCGAGCTGGCCGCCTTCTTCGACCCGTACGGCAATGCCGCGCACTGCGCGCTGGAATTCGACGTCATCGGCGAGGACGTGCTGATCACCGGCGCAGGCCCGATCGGCATCATCGCCGCCGGCATCTGCAAGCACATCGGTGCGCGCAACGTGGTGGTCACCGACGTCAACGACTTCCGCCTGAAGCTGGCCGCCGACATGGGCGCCACCCGCGTGGTCAACGTCGCCAACCAGTCGCTGAAGGACGTGATGAAGGAGCTGCACATGGAGGGTTTCGACGTGGGCCTGGAAATGAGCGGCAACCCGCGCGCCTTCAACGACATGCTCGACTGCATGTACCACGGCGGCAAGATCGCCATGCTCGGCATCATGCCCAAGGGCGCCGGCTGCGACTGGGACAAGATCATCTTCAAGGGCCTGACCGTGCAGGGCATCTACGGCCGCAAGATGTACGAGACCTGGTACAAGATGACCCAGCTGGTGCTGTCCGGCTTCCCGCTGGGCAAGGTGATGACCCACCAGCTGCCGATCGACGATTTCCAGAAGGGCTTCGACCTGATGGAAGAAGGCAAGGCCGGCAAGGTCGTGTTGAGCTGGAACTGACCGGCATACGGTAGCGCCGGGCCATGCCCGGCGTCGCTGGCAAGAAAAAGGCGCCCATCGGGCGCCTTTTTCGTGGCGTCAGCAGCGCAGCCTCACTTGCCGACCGAGACGGTCAGCACCACGCGGTTGTCAGCCAGCTTGCCCGAGTTGTCGCGACCGTTGCCATCCGTGCCGTAGAAGCCAAGGCCGACGTTGACCATGCCGATGGCGCGGCTCACGCCGATGTTGAAATCAGTGTAGTCCTTGGCCAGGCCGTGTTCGAACGTGCTGCGGCCGACATTGGCGGTGATCGCGAAATCGTTCGGCAGCGGCCATTCGCCGCCCACCGCGTAGTACCAGCCGTCGGTGCCGCTGTTCCACACATCGTTGGTGTAGGCCACGGTAACGTTGTAGTTCTTGGCAAAACTGGTCTTGGTTATCAGTTCGTTGTAAGCCAGCTCACTGGCACCCGGGTAGGTGTAGCGGTTGAGCATCACGTCGAAGTTCACGTTCTCGCTGAAGTCGACGTTGTAGCCGACGAAGTAGTCGACCTCGAAGTCCGGGCTGCCATTGCCGAAATCCACGCCCGACCCCCAGACACCTGCGTACACGCCCACCGGCGAGGTATAGGTGAGGCCGGCCTGGCCGGTGGGGTTTTCATCGGTCTGCGACACGCCGCGGAACATGTAATCGGAGACGCCGGTGATGTTCCAGCTGATCGGCGAAGTGGCCTCTTCCTGGGCACTGGCGGCGAACGGGGCAAGGCAGAGGGCAGCAGCAACGGCGAGGCAGCGGCAGGCAGTCTTCATGGACATCTCCGGATGGCGGTGGCGGGGGGAGGCGGGTGGCGCAGCCGGCGGAATCGCTACCGGTTCACGGTTTTTTAACCTGTTTGATATTGCGATGCAACATGTGCCGGCCATGGCGATGGCCCGCCGCAGGCGGCTGCCGGCCACCGTTGCCCGGTAGAATCAGCGGTTTCCCGTGCTGAGCCGTGCCCACGCCATGACCGAGACCTCCTCTGCCCTGACCCGCCACTACGCCGAGGAACTGGACGCCATCCGCGCCCAGGGCCTGTTCAAGTCCGAGCGGATCATCACCAGCCCGCAGTCGGCCGAGATCACCCTCGACGATGGCCGCACCGTGCTCAACTTCTGCGCCAACAACTACCTGGGCCTGGCCGACCACCCGGACCTGATCCAGGCGGCCAAGGACGCCCTGGACACCCACGGCTTCGGCATGGCCTCGGTGCGCTTCATCTGTGGAACCCAGGACCTGCACAAGCAGCTGGAAAAGCAGATCGCCGACTTCTTCGGCAAGCAGGACACCATCCTGTACGCGGCCTGCTTCGACGCCAACGGCGGCCTGTTCGAGCCGCTGCTCGGCGAGAACGACGCGATCATTTCCGATGCGCTGAACCACGCCTCGATCATCGACGGCGTGCGCCTGTGCAAAGCCAAGCGCTTCCGCTACGCCAACTGCGACATGGCCGACCTGGAAGCGCAGCTGCAGGCTGCCGATGCCGCCGGCTGCAAGACCAAGCTGATCACCACCGACGGCGTGTTCTCGATGGACGGCTTCATCGCCCCGCTGGACGAGATCACCGCGCTGGCGAAGAAGTACAACGCGCTGGTCCACATCGACGAATGCCATGCCACCGGCTTCCTCGGTGCCAGCGGCCGCGGCTCGGCCGAAGTGAAGGGCGTGCTGGAGAAGATCGACATCATCACCGGCACCCTGGGCAAGGCCATGGGCGGCGCCCTGGGCGGCTTCACCTGCGCCAGCGCCGAGGTGATCGAGCTGCTGCGCCAGCGCTCGCGCCCGTACCTGTTCTCCAACTCGCTGCCGCCGCACGTGGTCGCCGCCGGCATCAAGGCCTTCGAGATGCTGGCCGCCGCTGACGACCTGCGCGACACATTGGCGCAGAACACCACCTACTTCCGCGAAAAGATGACCGCTGCAGGTTTCGACGTGAAGCCGGGCGTGCACCCGATCAGCCCGGTGATGCTGTACGACGCCCCGCTGGCGCAGAAGTTCGCCGAGCGCCTGCTGGAAGAAGGCATTTACGCGATCGGCTTCTTCTTCCCGGTGGTGCCCAAGGGCCAGGC
>DMTA01000272.1:3381-3555 GCA_003454835.1 Achromobacter sp.
TGGGCGTGATCAAGGGCTGATGATGCACCGGGGTCGGATCCCTTTCCGCAGGAAAGGGCTCTGACCCCACCAACAGCTTCCGCGCTACGCGCTCGCCGGGCACGGCCCGGCGCTACCGGCGTGGGGGGCGGACCGCGCGCCCGCCCTCTTTTTTTTTTTTTTTTTTTTGTTCTT
>DMTA01000104.1 GCA_003454835.1 Achromobacter sp.
TTCGGCGACCCCGTCCGTCGGGCTGTACATGGCGCCCGTCCAGGCGCGCCCGGTCGACGGCAGCATGTCCTGCACCGTGCGGCGATCCAGCAGGCGCGCATCCACGCCATGCGTGCGCGCCCCGTCGAGCCACGCCTGATGGCCGGCCGCGTCCGTAGCGTTTTCCTGCAGGTAGAAGATGCCGCTGCGGCGGAAACCCACGTCCACCTTTTCCTGGATCTCTGCCCATAGCCGGTTGGCGCGCTGAGCCAGCGGCACTTCCGGCAGATCGCGGCCCAGCGTGCGCACCCAGCCCCAATTGCGCGACGACTGTTCGCAGGCCAGCGTGCCTTTCTCGAACACGGCGACCCGCAGTCCGGCGCGCGCGAGGGAATAGGCGGTGCTGATGCCGATGATGCCGCCGCCAACAATCGCGACGTCGACCGAGACCGGCAGCGCTGCGTTCGACGGGACAGAAGCTGAAGCGTGAAGAGGGGCGGCGGGTGGTGCCGAGGTGTGAGGCGGCTGCGGTTGCATGAAAATCCGGATTGATTAATTATCGCTATTCGATAACAATCTACGTATATCGATAACGGCGAGTATTTTTATACTGCTCGCCGGGCCCGGCCACAACGTAAGGGTTTCCCTAGGCCGTCTGTCTTTGCGGCCAGCCGCGTGCAAACTCCGTCCTTGTTATCCAACCAGAATCCGCATGTCTGAACCTTCCGCCTTGTTGATCCAGTCGCTGGAAAAGGGGCTCGCCGTGCTCGAGTCCTTCCGGGGACACGCCTCGCTGAGTCTTCAGGAGATGGCCCGCGAAAACGGCATCACCATCGGCTCGGCTCAACGCGTGGCCTACACGCTGGAAAAGACCGGCTACCTGTTCAAGGATCCGCGCAGCAAGCGCTACAGCATGACGGTCAAGGCCGTGGGGCTGGGCTACAGCTATCTCTACCGGCAGCCCTTGTTCCAGCACGCGCATGCGGTGCTGCACCAGGTCAACCAGGAGTGCGGCGAGATCGTCAATCTGGCGGTGCCCGACGGCGACAACATGGTGTTCGTCATGCGCGTCGCGCCAGCCAGGCATATTCCCGAGTACCTGCCGGTGGGCACGCAGATCCCGTGCGTGGCGACCGCGTCGGGGCGCGCGTTATGGGCGTTGCTGCCGCCGGATGAACTCGATCTCAGGTTGCGCAGCGTGACGTGCGCGAAGTACACGCCGCACACCACCACCGACGTCGACCGGCTGCGCGCGTTGATCGACGAGGCCAGACGGGATCAGTACGCCTATGCCGATGAAGAGTTCTTCGCAGGGGATTTGAATGTCGCGGCGGTGGTTTATGGGGACAACGGCGATCCGCTCGGTGCGGTCAACATATCCGTGCCCAAGCCGCGCTGGTCGCTGGCGCGCGCGCGGGAGGAACTGGGGCCGCTGGTGATCCGGGCGGCCAGGGCGATCAGCAAGCGCAATTGATGCCGACCGCCCGGGGATGCCGGGAATTACCAGCGATAGCGCAACGTCGCCATCACCGTGCGCTCCGCGCCCCAATAGCAACTTACGGCCGTGCCCAGGCAGTTGGCCACGTAACGCTTGTCGAACAGGTTGGACACGTTCAACGCGATTTGGGCGCCGGCGAGCGAGGGGCTGGCGCGGCCCAGATCGTAGCGGATTGCGGCGTCGACCAAGGTCACTGCAGGGATGGCGTAGTTGTTGTTCAGGTCGCCATAGAAGCCGCCGCGGTACGTCACGCCGGCGCCCAGGCCCACGCCCTGCAACGGGCCGTCGCGCAACGTGTAGTCTGCCCACAGCGCCGCCTGATGGCGCGGCACGAAGTTGAGCTGATTGCCGCGCTGCGCGGGATTGTTGCTCTTGGTGATCTCGCTGTCGCTCAGTGCGTACGACATCGTCAGGTCCAACCCGTTGTCGAAGCTGGCCTTGCCTTCCAGCTCCAGCCCCTGCACCTGAACCTTGCCGGTCTGCACGACAAAGCTGGTATTGACCGGGTCAGGCGTACTGACGTTGTTCTGGTTGATCTGGAACGCCGACAGCGTCACGAAGCTGGCGTAGCCGTTGGGCTGGAACTTGATGCCGGCCTCGTACTGCTCGCCGGTCGTCGGCTTGAGCGGCGATCCGTCGCGCAGCACGCCGGTCACGGGCTGGAACGACGTTGAATAGCTCAGATAGGGCGCCAGGCCGTTGTCAAAGCGATACGTGACGCCGAGCCGGCCGGTGAAGCGGTTGGCGTCGGCATCGCGCGAGGTCCAGGCCCACTGTCCGGCGCTGCCGCGCGCGCCGGTATCGGTGGTGCCTTCGGTCCAGTCGTAGCGGCCCACCAGCGTAAGTAGCAGCCGGTCAAGTTCGATCTGGTCCTGCGCATACACCCCCAACTGGTTGCGCGACATGTTGATCCTGGTGGCCGTGGGCGGGCGCGTCACGGGCGTTCCGTAGTCGGGGTTAAACACATCGAACAGCGGCGACGCCGGCGGCAGCATCAGGCCCAGGCTGCTTTCGTTGTAGCGCGACTTTTCGCGCAGGTAATCCAGGCCGAAGGTGAGGTCGTGGCGTGTAGGGCCGGCCGTGAATTTGGCGTTCACCTGATTGTCGATCTGGAACGCATGTGCGGTTTCGGGGAAGGCCCAGGCGTAACGGATCGCCTGGGTTTCCGACGCCATGGCGCCGATCTGCACGCGGCGGGTATTGGTGTCCACGTTGGTGTAACGGGCGCTTTGCCGCACGCTCCAGGTGTCGTTCAGGCGGTGGTCCAGCGTGTAGCCCACCATGGTCTGCTCGTTGGTGAAGATGTCGTACCCGGGTTCGCCCACGAAGCGGTCGCGCGGAATGTAGCCGGCGCTGCTCTTTTCCAGCGTGCCGATGACCGGCAGCACGGGCGCGCCGCCGCCGCCGTGGCTGGTGATCTTCTGGTACTGCACGTTCAGATTCAGGCTCGTGTCGGACGACGGACGCCAGGTGAAGCTGGGCGCGATGAACTGACGTTCATCGTCGACGTGCTGATACTGCGTGTCGCTATCGCGCAAGGTGCCGGTCAGGCGATACAGGAATTTGCCTTGGTCGTCGGCGGGACCGGAAAAGTCGAACGATCCCTGGTACCGGTTGAAGCTGCCCGCTTGCAGAACGACCTCATTGATCGGCTCGGCGGTGGGACGCTTGCTGGTCATGTTCACCAGCCCGCCCGGGGCGCTCTGGCCGTAAAGGCCGGATGACGGACCCTTCAGGATCTCTATCCGTTCCAGGCCATAGGTGTCGATGCGCGGCTGCGCGTAACCCCGCGCGCCGAAGGGCAGAAGCAGACCGTCCAGATAGCGCGCCGGCGTGAATCCGCGAATGGTCAGCCAGTCATAGCGCACGTCGTTGTCGCCGTACTGGGCGAAGACGCCCGGCGTGTAGCGGACGGCTTGCGCCAGCGAGGTCACGCCTCGCCAGTCCATTTCATTGCGGGTGATGACGTTGATGGTCTGGGGCGTGTCGATCAGAGCCGCGTCCGACTTGGTGCCGGACCGGCTGCGCGTCGCGACGTAGTCGGCGCCGGAGGTCGGCGACGCATCGCTCGACCCTTGCACCACGACCGGCGATAGCGTGGAGACATCGGCGGCCGCCGAGGGAGCGGGCTGCGCGGCGACGGAGGCGGACGCCGCAAAGGCTGCGAGCAATGCCAACGGCAACGGCTTGACGGAGAAGGACACGGGGTTACCACCTGATCAATTTATAATTAACAAGAATCATTCTTGTGCGACGGCATGATTCCAGAACACCCGCCGGATGTCTGACGATTTCGCGGCGCCAATTGACGGTTTTGCTGCACTCAGCGCAATTGCGCTTGTTTCCCATGTCTGCTGAGCTTTCGCTCGACCCGTATACCGCTCCCGCCAAGCCTCACGAATGGTGGCGAGGCACGCTTCCCACCGTGCCCGCGACGCAGGACTGGGAAAACGTCATTGAATGCGTGGTGCGCGTCGAGGAAGGCGTCAGTGTCGTGGTGCTCGATGGCTGCCCATCGGCGGCGCTGACGATTCCGGCCCCGGGCGCACCGGTGTTCGGCATGCAGGTATGGCTCGAGGGCGAAGCTACGCTGGCGCTGGACGGCGGCAAACCGCTGGAGGTGTCCGGGGGCGCGGCGCTGCTCTTCAACCACGAGCAGCCGGTGGGCTGGACCACGCACCTTTCCGCGAAGCGGCGCGTCCGGATGCTGGATATCCGATACACCCCCGATGCGCTGGCCCGCGCTGGCGACTCGGCGCCCATCACCTTGCTGACCCAGCGGTTCCGCCGCGATGTCAGCGTGCCGACCCACGGATCGTTGGTGGCAACGCTGGACGCGCCCGCCAGCCTGATGACGTTGGCGACCGATATTTCCCGCGACGCGCCGTCGGCGCCCGAGGCGCGCCGGATCTGGTATCGCGCCAAGTCGCTCGAGACGCTGGCTGCCTTTGTGGAGCTGCTTTCAGGGCCGGAAGCGCTGAAGGGGCCTGCCGCAGAGGAGCGGCAGCAGGTGCAGCAGGCTTGCCGCCTGCTGCGGGAACGCTGCTCGGAACATTGGCCGCCGGGGCGCGTTGCGCGGATGGTAGGTTTGTCTGAAAGACGGCTTCAGGAATTGATGCGCGAGAACGTGGGCCGTTCGGTTCACGCCTATCTGAGCGACGCGCGGCTGGTTCGCGCTTCGGACCTGCTGCGCAGCGGCATGAGCGTGACGCAGGTGGCCGGGGACTTGGGATACTCAAGCCTCAGCCATTTCAGCAAGATCTTCAAGGCGCGATACGGCACATCGCCGCGCGCCTGGTAATCCGCCAAATGACGCGCTGAACGTGTACCGCGTGTACGTCGATCAATCGATGCGCATCAGACCGCCGGCCCCTTGATCAGCCACTGCAACATCCTCTGCAGCGAATCCCGGTCATATTCCGCATCGGTAAGCCGGTATTGCTCCGGATCACGGTTCACCCACGAATCGGTCACCGTCCATGCATCGCCATCCTGCTCCAGCCGCAGCGCAAAAATCCAGTTGCCCGTCCAACTGCGATGCAACCGCAGCCAGCCGTCATGCAGGTAGATGAACCACTTGTCTTCCATTTCCTTCGGCACAAAGCCCTGCTGCAGGCGGGCGTACTCGTCGGCGGTAAAGCGTCCCTCAAAATGCAGCGGTTCACGCTGCGCCGGCGCGGGCTGGTGCTTCCAGGAGTCGGGGGTGGCAATGGGCATGAGTGGGCTTCTGTTCTATGCTGGATTTTTCGCATACTACCAAGGCTCCGCCATGCACCTTCAAGCCGCCATTCCCATCCTGCGCATTTTCTCCGTGGAAAAGGCGCGCGATTTCTATCTGGATTTTCTGGGGTTCACCTGGGACTGGGAGCATCGCTTCGAGGCCGGGTTTCCGCTGTATGCGCAGGTGCATCGCGGGGATCTGGTGCTGCATCTGTCCGAACATCATGGCGATGCGACGCCGGGATCGGCGGTGTTTGTGCGGATGCAGGGCGTGGACGAATTCCACGCGGAGGTCAGCGCCAGGAAGTATGCCTACATGCGGCCCGGCATCGAGGAGATGCCATGGGGGCGCGTGATGGCGGTGATCGATCCGTTTGGCAATCGGCTCAGCTTTTGCGAGTCGCAGGACTAGCGGCGCGCGCCTAGACCCCCAGATAGCGGTGCGCCAGGTCGGGCTGCGCGGCCAGTTCGGCGGGGCTGCCTTGCCAGACGACGCGGCCCTTTTCAAGCACGTGGTGGCGGTCGACCAGGGTCGCCATCTCCTTGAGGTTCTTGTCGATCACAAGAATGGTCTGGCCTTCTTCCTTCAGGCGGCGCAGACAGTTCCAGATTTCCTGGCGGATCAGGGGCGCGAGGCCCTCGGTGGCTTCGTCCAGGATGAGCAGGCGCGGGTTGATGAGTAGCGCCCGGCCGACGGCCAGCATCTGCTGTTCGCCGCCGGAAAGCGTGCGGGCGGATTGGGTACGGCGTTCCTTCAAGCGCGGAAACAGGTCGAAGACGTGGCCGACGTGCCAGCCTGCGCGGGTGTTGCGGGCGGTGGCGACGAGGTTTTCCTCCACCGACAACGAGCCAAACACGCGGCGTCCTTCCGGGACGAGGCCGATGCCCAGCTGCGCGATGCGGTGCGGGGCCATGCCGGTGATGGGCTTACCGTCGAGCAGGATGGCGCCGCCCTGCGCGGGCAGCATGCCCATCAGCGTCTTGACGGTCGTGGTCTTGCCCATGCCGTTGCGACCGATCAGCGAGACGACCTGCTGGGGCGCGATGTCCATGTCGACGCCGAAAAGCACTTTGCTGGCGCCGTAGCCGCCATGCAGTTGGTTCACTTGCAGCATTAGTCCTCCTCGCCAAGATAGGCGGCGCGCACGTCGGGATGGCGGCGCACCTCGTCGGGCGTGCCGGTAAAGATAGTTTTGCCGTAAACCAGCACGGTGACACGGTCGGCCAGCGCGAAGACGGCATCCATGTCGTGTTCGACCAGCAGGATGGCGTAACGGCCCTTCAACGTCTGGAGCAGCGCGGTCATGCGTTGCGATTCTTCGGCGCCCATGCCGGCCATCGGTTCGTCCAGCAGCAGCACGGACGCGTCCAGCGACAGCGCCATCGCCAGTTCAAGCTGGCGCTTTTCACCGTGCGCCAGCGCGGACACGCGCACGCCGGCGCGTCCGGCCAGACCGACGCGTTCGAGCGCGTCGCGCGCCGGTTCGCGCAGCCGGCCCATGCGCCGTGCGTTGC
>DMTA01000105.1 GCA_003454835.1 Achromobacter sp.
ACGCGCGAGGGCTGGCGCAGGGCATAGGCGGTGGCGCGGGTCTGTCCCAGCCGTACGACCTGATCGCCACTGGCCGCGACCAGGCGGCTGAGGGTCATGCGGTTCACGCCCAGACGCTCGGCCAGCGCCGATGCGGGCTGTGGCTGGCCGGGGGGAAGCTGGNNGGCATGGCCCGGCGCTACCAAAGAAAAACCCCGCCGAAGCGGGGTTTCTCTCAACACATCAGCCGCAGCCACATATCAGTCGATATCGAGGAAGCTGCGCAGCTGCTCCGAGCGGCTCGGGTGACGCAGCTTGCGCAGAGCCTTCGCTTCGATCTGGCGGATGCGCTCGCGGGTCACGTCGAACTGCTTGCCGACCTCTTCCAGCGTGTGGTCGGTGTTCATGTCGATGCCGAAGCGCATGCGCAGGACCTTGGCTTCCCTCGGGGTGAGGCCGGCCAGCACGTCGCGCACGGTTTCAGACAAGTTGATGTTGGTGGTGTTCTCGATCGGGGACTCCACGTTGGTGTCCTCGATGAAGTCGCCCAGATGGGAATCCTCGTCGTCGCCGATCGGGGTTTCCATCGAGATCGGCTCCTTGGCGATCTTCATCACCTTGCGGATCTTGTCTTCCGGCATGTCCATTTCCTTGGCCAGCTCCTCCGGCGTAGCCTCGCGGCCGTACTGCTGGAGCATCTGGCGGGAAATGCGGTTCAACTTGTTGATCGTCTCGATCATGTGCACCGGGATACGGATGGTGCGTGCCTGGTCGGCGATCGAACGGGTGATCGCCTGGCGGATCCACCAGGTGGCGTAGGTCGAGAACTTGTAACCGCGGCGGTATTCGAACTTGTCGACGGCCTTCATCAGGCCGATGTTGCCTTCCTGGATCAGGTCGAGGAACTGCAGGCCGCGGTTGGTGTACTTCTTGGCGATGGAGATGACCAGGCGCAGGTTGGCCTCGACCATTTCCTTCTTGGCCTTGCGGGCCTTGGCTTCGCCGTAGGCCATGGCGCGGCTGATTTCCTTCAGCTCGTCCAGGTCCAGCAGGGTCAGCTTTTCGATATCGATGGTGGCCTGCTGCTCGGACACGATCTGGTCCTTCACCTCACGCAGCGCCGAGGACCACTTCTGCTTGCGCTTCAGTGCGTCTTCCACCCATTCCAGGTTGGTCTGGTTGCCTTCCCAGGAACGGATGAAGTCCTTGCGCGGCATGCGGGCGGTGACGGTGGCCAGGTTCAGCACGCGGCGCTCATGCGACTTGATGTCGGCCATGGTGTCGCGCAGCTGCTTGGTCAGCACGTCGGTCAGCGGCAGCGGCAGCTTCAGGGTGACGAACACCGCCGACATCTCCTCGCGGAGCTTCGGCAGGTTCTTCTTGTCGCCCTTGGCGGCCGCCTTCTTGAAGGCATTGAACGCGTCGGTCAGCGCCTGCATGCGCGCGGCGACTTCCTCCGGGTCCGGACCGGTCGGTGCGGCTTCTTCATCGCCGCCGTCGACATCATCGTCCTCGTCCTCGTCGGCGTCGTCATCGCTGTCGTCGCTGTCATCGGACGCAGCAGCGGCCGGAGCCGGCACTTCGTCGGAGAGGTCGTTGAAGCCGACGATCACTTCGGCCAGGCGCTTCTTGCCTTCCTTGTGGGCGTCGTAGTCGGACAGCAGCGATTCGACCGAGACCGGGAACTGGCCCAGGGCGGCCTGCACCTGCGAAAGGCCTTCCTCGATGCGCTTGGCGATGGCGATTTCGCCTTCGCGGGTCAGCAGCTCGACGGTGCCCATTTCGCGCATGTACATGCGCACCGGGTCGGTGGTGCGGCCACCTTCGGTGTCCAGCGCGCTCAGCGCTGCGGCGGCTTCTTCGGCCGCGGTGTCGTCGACCTCACGGTTGCCCGTGTTGCCGTCGTTGAGAAGCAGGGTTTCCACATCCGGCGCAACTTCATGGACATCAATGCCCATGCCGTTGATCATGCCGATGATGTCTTCGATCTGTTCCGGGTCGACCATGTCGTCCGGCAGATGGTCATTGACTTCGGCGTAGGTCAGGTAGCCCTGTTCCAGGCCCTTGCTGATCAGTTGCTTGATTTCGGATTGGGCAGGACGTTCGTTGGCCATGTAGTGCTCGCGCCACCGGCTGGGGAGAAATAGGGAACGTAGCATTATACCAGCCCGGGGCCCGGCCTGCCGGGCGGTGGTCCCGGTGGCCTAGGGCCTGAGGAGGAAGGTCACGGGACCGTCGTTGACCAGGCTGACGACCATATGGGCACCAAACCGGCCCGTTTCCACCCCCGGGGCGTGATTTTCACGGCAGATCTCGACAAATCGGTTGAAGCCGCGTTCAGCCTCGTCCGGCGGGGCGGCGCTGGTGAAGCTGGGGCGCATGCCCGACCGGGTATCGGCGGCCAGGGTGAACTGGCTGACCAGCAGCAGCCCGCCCCCGGTATCACGCAGCGAACGGTTCATTTTCCCCGCCTCATCTGCGAATACACGGTAGCCAAGCAGCCGTTCGGCCATCCGCTTCAGCTGCGCCTCGGTATCGCCCGGCTCCATGCCCACCAGGGCCAGCAGGCCGGGGCCGATCTGCCCGACCGCCTCGCCCTCCACATGCACGGCGGCCTGGGTGACACGCTGGATCAGGACGAGCATTGAAGGGCTCCAGATAACGGGGCCGGCCACGATAGCAGCGCCCTTGGCTAAACTGGGGCCAATGAATCCGCAACGCAAAGCCCGGCTGGTCTATCGCGCCACCACCCTGTTCGCCCGCCTGCCCTGGCCGCTGCTGCGGGGGTTCGCGTACGCCCTGGCCTGGGCCTGGATCCGCCTGAACGCCCGCGAGAGCCGGGTGACCCGGCGCAACCTGGAACTGGCCTACCCGGAAATCACCGGCACCGCGCGCGACCGCCTGCACCGCGAGCTGCTGCGCTCGACCGCGCTGCAGGCCATCGAAACCCTGCGCCTTGGGAGCCAGAAGCCGGCCGACAACCTGCGCCTGCACCTGAAGGAACAGCACGGCGCGGCCCTGTATGACGCAGCCTTGGCCAGCGGCAAGGGCGTGATCGTGGCCGCGCCGCACTTCGGCAACTGGGAGCTGTTGAACCAGTGGCTGGCCTCGCGCGGACAGATCGCCATCGTCTACAAGCCGCCGGAGGGCGG
>DMTA01000530.1 GCA_003454835.1 Achromobacter sp.
TTCGTGGCCGCGCGGGCTCCCGCCCACGGGACGATCCTGGCGCTGGCCGGGCCTGGCAACAATGGCGGGGACGCATTGGAAGCGGCCGCGCTGTTGCTGACCAAGGGTTTCGATGTCCAGGTGGTGCTGCCCTCTGGTCCCGGCAAGCTGCCTGACGATGCAGCCCGCGCGTGGGCAGGTTGGCGGGCAGCGGGTGGCGACACTCGGACGCACACCGTTCTCCCTGACGGACAGCCGTTCGATCTGGTCATTGATGGGCTGTTCGGCATCGGCCTGAACCGTCCCCTGGATAGTGCGTGGCAGTCCCTTATCGACGCCATCAACGCGATGCAGGCGCCGGTGCTGGCGCTGGATGTGCCCAGCGGCATCGACGCCGACACCGGTCGGGCGCTGGGCCGCCCGATCCGGGCGCGCTGGACGCTGTCGTTCATCGCCCGCAGCCGCGGATTGGCGGTTCCCGGCGCCGGCCGCGACGCGGCGGGGGAATGTCACGCCGATACGCTGGGGGTTGTCATGCCTGGCGCTGCCGATGAGGCCGGTTGAACGCGCCCGCACCGGGTGTCAGGCAGGCCGGCCGCCAAAGCGCGATTCGACCTCGGGCGACAGGGGGCGGTAGCGGTCGTTGTCCTGGCCGGCCAGGGCATTCAGATGCGTTTCGGAAGGATCAAACACCTTCCAGTAGAGCCGTCCGCACAATTCCCGGGCGGCGTGGCCAGGCCAGTTGTCGGGCAGCATGGGGGCGGGCAGTTGCGGGTCGTGCAGCACGATCCGGCGCCAGTTGTGCAGCACCATCACCCGGACGGTAAACGCCTCGGCGGGCGAGGGCGCCTCGTCCAGCAGCTTTTCCAGCGGACCGAAGTTGCGCGAGAACTGGCGGTATTGCTCGGCCACGTCGTCCAGGTTCCAGCATTGCGTGGCCAGGCTGGCGATCGGCAGCCCACCGGCGCCCGCCAGATCGCGGGCTGACAGCACCAGGGCCCGGTCCGGAATGCCCAGTTTTTCAAGGATGTCATGCGCGGCGCGCGCTTCGGTGTGCGGATGCGCGAACAGTCCCGGCGCGATCATGCCGAAGCCTTCCCACGTCAATTCGCGGCGCAGCTCGCCGCGTTCAGCCAGTCCGTTGCCCGTGCGGGGCAGCGCGACCAGCGTCCATTCCCCGTTCCATTCCTTGGCCCCGCCCACGTAAATGCGCTGCGACGCGTGCGACGTGTGGCGCACGCCCTGTTCGGAAATCAGATAGAGGCTGCGCCGGCCATGGCGCTCGGACTGCAGCCAGTTCTGCGCCACGAGGCGAAAGACGCTGGTGCGCAGCAGGCGTTCGTTGATCCCGAGCGGGGCCAGAAGCTCGATCAGGCTGCCCAGCCATATGGCGCCGCCGTGCGGGGCAAGCGCATCACCCAGCACGCTGACACAAAGCGATTTGGCGCGGGGTGGATCGCTCTTCAATAAGCGGGACAGAGCGCGTTCAAGAGACGACTGAGGGTTTGCCATGAGGAGGGCCGCAGGCGGCCGATATCGGGATGCTGGATATGATACATAAATCCAATGTGATACAGATTTGAGTTTGACAATGATTTTTTTGTATTAAATAATCGTCTCATGACATGACGGCACTGCGCAGCGTTTGCTTTGCGTTTTCGCAAACCGTCTCAAGGAGACAACTATGTACGCTCAACTCGTCGAAACCGGCGTCAAGCAGGTCAAGACCGCGGACCAGCTTGAAGGCCTGGAACAGACGTTCCAGCGGCGCATCGACGACGGCGTCCGCATCGAGGCCAAGGATTGGATGCCCGAGGCCTACCGGAAGACACTCGTGCGGCAGATTTCGCAGCACGCGCACTCGGAAATCGTGGGCATGCTGCCGGAAGGCAACTGGATCACCCGCGCGCCATCCCTCAAGCGCAAGGCCATCCTTCTGGCCAAGGTGCAGGACGAGGCGGGCCACGGGCTCTACCTGTACAGCGCCGCCGAGACCCTGGGCGTCTCGCGCGACGACCTGATCGACGACCTGCACGCCGGCCGCGCCAAGTACTCCAGCATCTTCAATTACCCCACGCTCAGCTGGGCCGACATCGGCATGATCGGCTGGCTGGTCGACGGCTCGGCGATCATCAACCAGATCCCGCTGTGCCGCTGTTCCTATGGCCCGTATGCACGCGCCATGGTGCGTGTCTGTAAGGAAGAGTCCTTCCATCAGCGCCAGGGCTACGACCTGCTCATGCAGATGTGCCTGCACGGCACGCCCGAACAGAAGGCGATGGTCCAGGACTCGCTCAACCGCTGGTGGTGGCCCGCGCTGATGATGTTCGGCCCGTCGGATGCGGATTCGCCCAACAGCGCCCAGTCGATGGCCTGGAAGATCAAGCTCTTTTCCAACGACGAACTGCGCCAGAAGATGGTCGACCAGACCGTGCCGCAGGCCGAGTACCTGGGCCTGACCGTGCCGGATCCCGATCTGAAGTGGAACGCCGAACGCGGTCACTATGACTTCGGCGAGATCGACTGGACGGAGTTCTACGCCGTGCTCAAGGGCAACGGCCCGTGCAACCGCGAACGCCTGGCGGCGCGCGTGAAGGCGCACGAGGACGGCGCCTGGGTGCGCGACGCGCTAGTCGCCTACGCCGACAAGCAGTCGGCCCGTAAAGCCGCCTAGAGGTCCCCCCCCCGGAGCGCTGCGCGCTTCCCCCCCAGGGGGGCGCCGCTGCGGACCCGCGGAGCCCCGATCCGCG
>DMTA01000521.1 GCA_003454835.1 Achromobacter sp.
TGCTCGGCGGCCGTCGCGGCCTCGGCGCGCGGCATGACCACCTTGCGGCCCACCATCAGTTCGGCCAATTCCGCGGGGTTGGTGCCCGCGGTGTCGCGTTCCGCGACCAGTTTGCCCTGTCGCAGCACCGCCACGCGGCGCGACACGGCCATCACTTCGTCCAGCTTGTGCGAGATGAAGATGACCGCCAGGCCTTCGTCGACGAAGCCGCGCAGCGTCGCGAACAGGTCTTGCACTTCCTGCGGCGTGAGCACCGCGGTGGGTTCGTCCAGGATCAGCACGCGGGCGCCGCGGTACAGCGCCTTCAGGATCTCGACGCGCTGCTTTTCACCGACTGACAGCGTGCCGACGCGCGCGTCCGGGTCCACGCCCAGACCAAAGCGCTGGCCGAGTTCCACCAGGCGCTTGCGGGCCTGGCCGCGGCCCGAGGCCACCTTCCAGAGCGACTCGGTGCCCACCATGATGTTGTCCAACACGGTGAGGTTGTCGGCCAGCGTGAAGTGCTGATGCACCATGCCGACGCCGGCCGCCAGCGCGGCGTCCGGCCGGCCGGCGGGCAAAGGTTTGCCGAAGACTTCGATACTGCCGGCGTCGGCCACATAGTGGCCGAACAGGATCGACACCAGGGTCGATTTGCCGGCGCCGTTCTCGCCCAGCAAGGCCAACACTTCGCCCTGGCGGAGCGTCAGCGAGACATCGTCGTTGGCCGTGAGGCTGCCGAAGCGTTTGGTGATCCCCGTCAGTTGCAGGGCGAGAGGCGCTTGGTTCATCGTGCCGAGGACTTGGGTTCTTTGTCGTTGACCTTCACGGTGAAGCTGCCGTCCAGGATGGCTTTTTCCTTGGCCTGGACCTTGGCGATCAGGTCGGCGGGGATCTTCTGCTCGAAGGTGCCCAGCGGCGCGAGCGACGAGCCCTTGTGCTTCATCAGCGAATACTGGCCGAAGTCATCGGCCTTGAACGCGCCGGCCTTGACCTGCTTGAGGGCTTCTTCGATGGTCGGGATCATGCTCCACAGCGCCGACGCCACCACCGTCTCGGGGTACTGCGGCTGCGTGTCGATCACGTTGCCGATGGCCAGCTTGCCGCGTTCCTTGGCGGCGTCCGACACGCCAAAGCGTTCGGCGTACAGCACGTCCGCGCCCTTGTCGATCATGGCGAAGGCGGCTTCCTTGGCCTTCGGGGGATCGAACCACGAGCCGATGAAGGTCACTGTGAACTCGGCCTTCGGGTTCACTTCCTTGACGCCTTCCATGAAAGCGTTCATCAGGCGGTTCACTTCGGGGATGGGGTAGCCGCCCACCAGGCCGATCTTGCCGGTCTTGCTCATGCCGCCGGCGATCATGCCGGTCAGGTAGGCCGGTTCCTGGATGTAGTTGTCGAACACCGAGAAGTTGGGCTGCTGCGGCTTGCCCGACGAACCCATCAGGAAGGCGGTCTGCGGATAGTCCTTGGCGACCTTGCGGGCCGCGGCTTCCACGGCGAAGGCTTCACCGACGATCAGCTTGTTGCCCTGCTCGGCGTACTGGCGCAGCACGCGCTCGTAGTCGGCGTTGGTGACGTTTTCCGAGAACGTGTATTCGATGTCGCCGCGGTCGCGCGCGGCGGACAGCGCGATGTGGATGCGCGACACCCATTGCTGTTCGACCGGCACCGTGTAGACGGCGGCGACCTTGATCTTGGCGGGCGCCTGCGCCAGGGCCGCGCCCGAGAACAGCAGCACGCCGGCAGCCGCTGCGGCCAGCTTGAGCAGGCCGCGGCGGGCGATGCCG
This sequence comes from Achromobacter sp., assembly GCA_003454835.1. GTDB lineage: Bacteria > Pseudomonadota > Gammaproteobacteria > Burkholderiales > Burkholderiaceae_B > Achromobacter. Next base: position 1,770 of record DMTA01000521.1, read on the forward strand.
CCGGCGGACGAAAGGGAAAGGGATTTCATGCAGGTGACTCCTACGCGGGGAAGGACAGGAAATGGAGGGATGGGGGGATGCCGCCCGCCGCACGGAGGCCGCTGCCGCAGGCAGGCGTGCCGGGCAGATCGTGCGTGAACGGGGGCGTGGGATCGGTCATCGGATGGGAGCGCCAGGCGGCGCACCCGGCCAAATGGTCGAGTTCTCAGCCTGTCCTGGCGAAGCAATATGTATGCCACGGGGCGTTCCCGCGACAAGGCGGGGAAACCTGATGGCCGGGCAGGATTATAGGCACCCTCGCGGGGAAACGTGGCACCAGTTTGGTGCGTGGCGTCCCGATAGATGGACATGGGTGGGTTGCGCGACGCGCCATCCAGCGTGCAATGGAACGCACCGTTGCCGCGCGGCCGGCAGGGTCTATGCCCCAGGCGCGAGGCCGCGCGCCTAAAATTGCGCACATGAGCCGCGCCCGCGCCGCGCGCGGCAAGCTGGAAATCCCAATGCAAGATATTCAATTGCTGCTCGAACAGTACGGCGGGTGGCTCGTGTTCGCCAACGTCCTCATCGAGCAGGCCGGCCTGCCGGTGCCCGCCTACCCCATGATGATCGCCGCCGGTGCGCTGGCCGGCGCCGCCGGCTGGCTCGTGCCGCTCGTGGCCGCCACGGCCGCGTGTCTCATCGCCGACAGCCTGTGGTACTGGGCGGGAAGGCGCTACGGGTCGCGCCTGCTGGGCGTGGTCTGCAAGCTGTCGTTGTCGCAGGACTCCTGTATCCGCCAGACGCAGCGCCTGTACCTGCGCATCGGCGTGCGCGCGCTGCTGGTGTGCAAATTCCTGCCGGGCGCGGGCGCCCTGTCCACCGTCATGGCGGGCCTGACCAAGACGCCCTACCGCCGCTTTTTCCTCTATGACCTGGCCGGCGCGCTGATCTGGGTGGGCTCGGCCCTGCTGCTTGGTGGCCTGTTCCACAGCGTCATCAATGACGTGCTGGACATCCTGGGCACCTACGGCCCGATGGGCCTGGCCGTTCTGGCAGCCGTGCTGGCGCTCTACATCGTGGCGCGTTTTCTGCGGCGCAGGATCCTGCTGCGAAGCCTGCGCGTCATTCCGCGGCTGTCGGTCGATGAATTGATGCAGTGGCGCCAGAACGGCCGCGAGGCGCTGGTCTTCGACGTGCGGCCCGAAGCGCAGCGCGACGGGGCGCGCATCCCCGGCGCCGTGGCCGTGGACCTGAAGCAGCCGCTGCCCACGCTGGACGCCGGCGCGATCGATTCCGACATCGTGGTCTATTGCGCGTGCCCGAACGAGGTGTCCGCCGCGCTGCTCGCCTCGCGGTTGCGCGCGGCCGGGTATCGCAAGATCTGGGCTTTGCGCGGCGGCTACGAGGCGTGGTTGGAACGCGAACAGCGGGCTTGAGACGTCCAGAACAGCCAGCCTGATGCTTTGAGGGCAGGTCTGCCGAGTGGAGCCGCAGGCCTGAAGCGTCGAGGGCAGGTCCGACGAGTCGAGCCGCAGGCCTGAAGCGTCCAGCGCATGATCGATCGGCCGCCGCGGGTGCGCGGCGGCGTGGCCCGGGCGCATAATGCCCGCATCGGCCCGCGCCTGACGCGGGCAGCCAACAGGAGACAGGCATGCGGTTGTTGTTCTTGGGCGCCGGCGGCCCCGGCGGATACTTTGGCGGACGCGCGGCTCAAGCCGGCGCGGACGTGACGTTCCTGGTGCGCGAGCCGCGTGCCGCGCGCATCCGCGAACACGGGCTGCGCATCCAGAGCCCGCTGGGCGACGCCACGCTGCACCCCAAGCTGGTCACGCAGCAGATGCTGAAGGAAAGCTATGACGTCGTCGTGCTGTCCTGCAAGGCCTATGACCTGGACAGCGCCATCGAGGCTATCCGTCCCGCCGTGGGCCCCGACACCGCGGTGCTGCCCATCATGAACGGCGTGCTTCAGTACGACGTGCTGGATCGCGAATTCGAACCGCATCGTGTGCTGGGCGGCCTGTGCCAGATCAACGCCACGCTCGGCCCCGAAGGCGAAGTCGTCCACCTTGGCAAGCACGCCAATATCGTCTTCGGCGAACGCGCCGGCCCCGCTCGCAGCGAGCGCGGCGTGGCGCTGGAGCAGGCGCTGGCGGGCGGCGAATACGTCAGCCGCCTCAGCGAAAACATCTATCAGGACATCTGGGAAAAGTACGTCATGTTGACGACGCTGGCCGCCGCCACCTGCCTGATGCGCGGCTCGGTGGGCGAGATCGCGTCCACCGACGACGGCGTCGACATCCTGCTCGGTCTGCTGCAGGAATCGCAGGCGGTGGCCGCAGCCTCCGGCCACACTGTGCGGCCCGAGGCGGACGCCACCGTGCGCAAGCTGCTGTCGGACCGCACCCAGCCCATGACCGCGTCCATGTTCCGCGACCTGCGTCAGGGTCTGCCCGTCGAGGCCGACCACATCCTCGGCGACATGGTCCGCCGCGCCCACACGCTGGGCGTGGATGCCACGTATCTGCGCGTGGCTTATTCGCATCTGCAGGTCTACCTGGCGCAACGCGCCGCCCGCTGATCGCGGGGGCGGCCCCTGTTCAAGCGGGGCCGCCGGGCGCACACTGGTCGGACGTGCCGCCTGCTGCGTGCACGCCCGTGTCAAACCCTCCGGCACCGGTCACTGACGCTGCATTGGTGCACGGATTGCAAAAAACTCTTCCTGTTTGACGGGTTTTTCGTTCCGATTTGACCGAATAGTATGGCTTTGCCTTGAGCCGGAGCTGGTCCCGCCGCAATCGTGCGGCGCCTGTTCCCGGCCCATTCCTTCCAGGAGCAAGACCATGAAAATCGCATTGATCGGCATTACCGGACGCGTAGGTTCGCGCGTGGCAGACGAATTGCTCAAGCGTGGCCATCAAGTGACGGGCATCGCCCGCACCCAAGGCGAAGTGAACGAGCAGCCGGGCCTGATCGTCCGCCAGGGCGACGCCACCGATCCCGAAGGCCTGACCCCCATCCTGGCCGGCCACGACGCCGTCATCAGCGCCACGCGCTTCGTGTCCGCCGACGCCAAACCGCTGCTGGCGGCCGTCAAGAACGCCGGCGTGCCGCGTCTGCTGGTGGTGGGCGGCGCCGGCAGCCTGCTGGTCGCACCCGGCAAGATGCTGATCGACACCCCCGAATTCCCCGATGCCTACAAGCCCGAGGCCCGCGCGGGCGTCGTGTTCCTGGACACGCTGCGCCAGGAAAAGGTGCTGAATTGGACGTTCCTGTCGCCCTCGGCCATGTTCGAACCCGGCGAGCGCACTGGCACGTTCCGCGTGGGCGACGACCATCTGCTGGCCGACGACGACGGCAAGAGCTGGATTTCGATGGAAGACTACGCGATCGCCCTGGCCGACGAGATCGAGACGCCCCAGCATTCGCGCCGCCGTTATACCGTCGGATACTGATCAACGGCCGCGTTTGTTTGTAAACTGGCAGGCCGCCAATCGGCGTCATCTGAGTAGTCCTGTATGCGTAAGAAGTGGAAATCCTTGGCCGCCTGCCTGCTGGTCGCCGCCAGTTGCGTGGCAACTGCGCCGGCGCTTGCCGCCGCGCCGCAATCGAACAAGGAAATCGCTGTCGCGTTCTTCCGCATGATGTTCCAGGACCGTGACGTCGACGAGGCGGTGCGCCTGTATGTCGGCCCCAACTACACGCAGCACAATCCGTACATGCAGGACGGCGTCGGGCCGATGGTCGACTTTTTCCCGCGCTATTTTGAGCAGCACCCGCAGGCCATCGTGGAGATCAAGCGCGTCATCGCCGAGGGCGACCTCGTCATGATCCACAACCTGTGGCGCGATTCGCCGGAAGACCGCGGCCAGGCCGTGGTCGACATCTTCCGCGTCCAGGACGGCAAGATCGTCGAACACTGGGACGTCAGCCAGGAAATCCCCGAGAATCCCGCCAACAAGAACGGCATGTTCTAGGTGTCCATGATCGAACCCGTTGACCTGCCCCGCGCCTATCTCCTTCTGAATCACGGCCCGACCGTGCTGGTCACCAGCGCGCATGGCGAGGCCCGCAACGTGATGGCCGCGGCCTGGGCCATGCCGCTGGACTTCAGTCCGCCCAAGATGCTGGTCGTGGTCGACAAGAACACCTGGACGCGTGAACTCATTGAAGCGTCGGGCGAGTTCGCCCTGTGCATTCCGTCGCGGGCCCAGGCGCGCGCCACGATGGTCGTGGGCTCGCAGTCCGGGCGCGACGAAGACAAGTTCCAGGCCAGCGGCCTGAAGACGTTCGAAGCCAGCAAGATCGGCGCGCCGCTCATCGAGGGCTGCCTGGGCTGGCTGGAATGCAAGGTCATTTCCGAACCGCACAATCAGCAGGCCTACGATCTCTTCATCGGCGAGGTCGTGGCCGCATGGGCGGCGCCGGACGTGTTTTCCGGCAACCGCTGGCACTTTCCGGACGACGAGCGCCGGTCGGTGCACTACCTGGCCGGCGGCTCCTTCTTCGCCACCGGCGAAGCCTTCAACGTTGCCGATCCGGAGTAAGGGCCATGCGCAGTGTGTACCTGGCGGGTTTCGATGTCTTTCTGCCCGATGCCGTGGCGCACGGCGAACGGCTCAAGACCCTGTGCGCCACCTATGGTTTCGAGGGCGTGTTCCCGCTGGACAACGCCGCGCCGCCGGAACTTGCCGGGCAGGCGCTTGCAGAATGGATCTACCGCGCCAACGTCGCGCTGATCCGCCGCGCCGACATGGTGATGGCGAACCTGAATCCGTTTCGCGGCGCCGAGCCCGATTCGGGCACGGCATTTGAGGTGGGCTATGCCATCGCCTGCGGCAAGCCGGTGTGGGGCTACACCAGCCAGTCCGGCTCGCTGATCGATCAGGTGGCGGTGGGGGCGGCGGCCGACGACGGTGTGTCGCGCATGGTCGACGCGCAGGGCCACACCGTCGAGGACTTCGGGCTGAACCTGAACCTGATGCTGGCGTGCAGCGCATGCATCGTGACGGGCGGCCCGGCGGACTGCCTGGCCAGGATGGCGCGCGGCGCTTGAGTCCGGCGCTTGAGTCCGGCGCCTGAGTCCGGCGGCTAGACGCGCGCCGGCTTCATCTTTTTGGCGGCGCTGGCCGTCTTGATGGCTTTGGCCGGCTTGTCTGCGCTGACCCTCCTGGCCGCCTTCGGGGCAGCTTTGACTGCCTTGCTCATCTTGCCCGGCGCGGCGTTTCCTGACGCGCCCAGGTATCCCATTACCGCATCGACCACCGCGCCTTCCAACTGCTTGGGCGTGAAACCCGCAGGCGGCTCGAGCGCAGCCGCGTGCACCAGCGACTCCATGATCCGCAACACCACGTAGGTCGCCAGATCCCGGTCTTCCTGCGCAACTTCTGCGCGGTGCAACTCCAGCAGATGCCGCATGCGACGATGGATGTCCTGGTCCGCGCGGCTGTGCTCGTGCGGCTGGTCGAACAGCGGAAACTCCCTTTCCAGCACGCGGTGCAGCGCGGGCTCCAGCAGATGCGCGTGCAACATGGCCTGCACGATTGCGCCCACGCGCTCGCGCAGCGTGGCGGCCGGGTTGCCGTTCAGCACGTCATCGATCACGTCCAGCATCTGGTTGTCGTGCCGGTCGTGCAGCGCGGCGATCAGCGCGTTCTTGTTCGGAAAGTATTGATAGAGCGAGCCCACGCTCACGCCCGCCGTTTCCGCGATCAGATTGGTGTTGGTGCCGGCATACCCGTGCGTGGCCAGAACACGGGCCGTGGCCTGCAGAATGGTGTCGACGGTGTGCTGGGATCTGAGTTGGCGCGGCGATTTCCGGGGCTGGGGAATGACGGTCATGGGCGTGGCAAAAGGCGAGTATCAAACGTGAGCAATGGCTCATGGAATTTGCGGCAGGCCATGGGCAACGGACCGTGGTCCGGCGGCACGGTGGCCAAGTGGGCCCCCGCATCGGCGCTGCGTCGCTTCGCGCGAATTATGCCATCCGCTCATCTTCGCGATGGCGGCGCGCTCGCGCGTTCAATAACTCACCTTGCCGAACGCATCGAGGGATACGTGTCGTGTTTGCATGGGTTGGCATCTGCGCCCGCGGATGCCGCGGGCGCAATTTCCAAGCCCGCTCAGACAGTGGCCGCCATCTCCAGCACCTCGTCGTCGATTGCTTCGGCCTGACCGTCCTTCAGCTTTTGCAGATGGTCCGCCAATTCGGCAATGGTCAATGCGACCAGCCCATGCTCGGCCGCGTAGCGATCCAGCGCCGCGCCGCGCATCATCGTGCCGTCGGCATTCATCAGTTCGCACAGCACGCCCGCCGGGCGCATGCCGGCCAGCACGGCCAGATCCACCGATCCTTCGGTGTGGCCGCGGCGCGTCAGCACGCCGCCCGGTTGGGCGCGCAGCGGAAATACGTGGCCGGGGCTGACGATGTCGTCGGGCTGGGCTGACGGCGAGATGGCGGCGCGGATCGTGGTGACGCGATCGACGGCGGACACGCCGGTGCTCACGCCTTCGCGCGCCTCGATCGATACGGTGAACGCCGTGGCGAAGCGGCTCTGGTTGCGCTGAACCATCGGCGGCAATTCCAGGCGATCCAGCGTGTCGCCGGGCAGGCACAGGCACACGATGCCGCTGCCGTCGCGGATGAGCTGCGCCATGACGGGCACGGTCAGCTTGTCGGCCGCGACGATCAGGTCCGCTTCGTTCTCGCGGTCGAAGTCGTCCATGAGGATAACGGGGCGGCCCAGGCGCAGATGGTGCAGGGCGCGCGACAGGCGCACGGCAAAGGGCTGCGAAGCCAGGTTGGGGATGGGGGACTGCTGGGTGAAGGCAACGTTGGACATTGAAACGCTCTCGCAAAAGGATTGGGCGAAAAACGTTTCAGGGCTAATCGACAGCCGAACGCAATACGGCCAGGCAAGGCGCAAACGCGCCCGGCGCAGCCGAGTATGTGCCGGCACATCTTCTCTCATCCGGACTGTGACCGTCGGCTCTGGCATCTCACCAGATCTGCTGACCCCGGCCAAAGCATGGCCGGGCGCTCGCGGGCTCGCCACATTGCATGGCATACCGCCGGTGGGGAATTGCACCCCGCCCTGAAGACGTACTGCATGTCGTGTTAACGACCGGTCGATTGTACGCCTGTCCGCAGAGCGCGGCTGAATATGCTTATTGCGGTTGTGGTCTTGGAAGCCGGGGCGGCGGGCCCGGTTTTCCGTCAGGCGGCCCTGCTCGCCTTGGTCGTTTTGGCCTTCGTGGTCATGTCTGCGTCGGCTTTCCTGGCATCGACCTTCGTGGCATCGACCGCGCCGGCCTTCTTCGCCTTCTTTGCGGGCAGCGCCAGCATCGTGCCGCGGCAAGGCGGCGTGCCGCAAAGGCACTTGTAGCCTTCCTTCAGCGCCTTCGTGATGCGGTCGTCCAGGACCAGGCCGTAGTCGTACGACAGTTCCGTGCCGCGCGGGATGTCCTGCAGCGCCACGATGTAGACGCGCTTGCCGTGCTTGCCTTCCTGCGCCTCGCAGTTGGGCTGGCAGGAATGGTTGATCCAGCGCGCATCGTTGCCTTCGTCGCCGCCGTCGATGACGCGGCCGGAGCTGAGTGCGAAGAAGAAGGTGTGGAAGGGATCGTCCGGATTCGTGGGATGGCGGCGGTCGGCTTCCTTGGCGCTGATGCGTGCGCCGCCGTACTCGATGATGCGCGTGCCGGCGGGAATCTTGCGGGCGGCGAAGACGCCGTTGCCGTGCAGCTTGGAGCGGCGGACGACATGCCAGGGCTTGATCGGGGTGTCTTCGTTGGTCATTGAGAATCGAGTGTGGCGGTGAGACGAAACAGAATTATATCGGCGGCTTTATTGCGCGATGACAGGCGTATAGTGAGCGCCGCCTTGTCCCTTGCTTGATATTCATCATGATCGTCCGTCCGCGGCCCTCCGCGCTGGCTTTGTTCTTTGTACTGCGCGGTTCCATCATCCCGCGCATCCTCAGCAGGATCATCGTCATCACGGTGCTCTCCTGCGTGGTGGTGTGGATGTACCACCGCCAGTTCTTCTCGCCCGCGCACCTGACCGCGGTGCCCTTCTCGCTGTTCGGCCTGGCCCTGTCCGTCTTCATGGGCTTTCGCAACAACGTCTGTTATGACCGCTGGTGGGAAGCCCGCAAGCAATGGGGCGACCTCGTCGTGCAGGCGCGCAGCCTGGCGCGCGAAAGCGCCGTGCTGCTGGCGGCCAGCACCGCCAATCCGGTGCAGGAACGGCTGGTGCGGCGCTGCATCGGTTTCGGGTACGGGCTGGCGGCGCGGCTGCGCGGGCAGGACATGGTCGAGGCGGTGCGCCCGTGGGTGCAGCAGGACGAATTGGATTCGCTGGCCGGCTGCCGCAACGTGCCCGATGCCCTGCTCATGGCGATCAACCGGGATCTCGCGGCCTGTCTGCGGCGCGGCGAACTGACCGACATTCTCTACCAGGGCCTGACCCAGCGCGTGGCGCAGTGCGCCGCGATCCAGGCGGCCTGCGAACGCATCAAGTTCACGCCCTGTCCGTTCGCCTATTCGCTGCTGCTGCATCGCACGGCGTGGCTGTTCTGCCTGCTGCTGCCCTTCGGGCTGGTGGGCACGCTGGAATTTTTGACGCCGCTAGCGGTGACCATCGTCGCCTATACGTTCTTTGGTCTGGACGCGCTGGGCGACGAGCTGGAGGATCCCTTCGGCGCGGACGAGAACGACCTGCCGCTGTCGGCGCTGGCCCGCGTGATCGAGATCGACCTGCTTGAAGGCTTGGGCGTGCGGCCCCTGCCGGAGCCAGCGGTGCCCGTGGATTACGTGCTGCGCTGAGGGCGTGGAATGCCGGCCGAGGCGCTGGGGCCGCCCTACGCGACTGGTGCCGCCTTACGCGACTGGCGCCGCCCATCGCGACTGGCGCCGTCC
>DMTA01000076.1 GCA_003454835.1 Achromobacter sp.
CGCCGCGCTGGCCGCCGCGCTAGCCGCCGCGCGAAAAGGATCAATGCCGGGAAAGCTGCCGGTGTTCCAGCCGGCTCAGCAGCCGCACCACCGGCCACAGCAGGGCCAGGTAGAAAAGCGCCGCCAGCACGATGGGCGACGGGTTATAGACCAGCGACTGGGCGTCGCGGGCCACCCGCAGCAGCTCCGGCAGCGCCACGGCGCTGGCCAGCGTGGTCAGCTTGACCACTTCCAGCGTGTTGCTGATGAGGTCCGGCATGACGTTGCGCGTGGCCTGGGGAATCTGTACGTGCCACATCGTCTGCCAGGCGGACAGCCCGGTGGAGCGCGCCGCCTCGATCTGCCCGCGCGGCACGCTTTCCAGCCCGGCACGAAACACCTCGCCGTAATAGGACGAATTGTTCAGCATGAAGCCCACGGCCACCGCCAGCAGCTTGGGCAGGTCCAGACCCAGGAACGGCGCTCCGAAATAGATGAAGATCAGCAGCACCAGCGGCGGCAACGCGCGGAAGAAGTCGATATAGATGGCCAGCAGCACGCGCGACCAGCGGGCCTTCAGCGTGATGGACAGCACCCCGATGAACAGACCCGACGCCAGTCCCACCGGGATCACCATCGCCGACAGCATCAGCGTGCGCCCGAGGCCCTGCAAGAGGTACGGCGCCACGCTGACGTAGATGTTCAGATTGAAGAAATTCTGCAGGATTTCGTCCATGCGGTTCCCCTGGGGGCCGTCGGGGCCCCCTTGTTGTGCCGGGCAGGCGTAATCGGCCTCGCTTGCCGCCCGATATTTATTCGTAAAGACGCGTCCGCTCAGTGATTGCGGCAGTGCTTCTCTTCAGTGCTTCCCGTCAGTGCGTCCCCTCAGTGCTTCCACTTGAAGCGCGTTTCTGTCCAGCGCCCCAGAATCACCACGGGCAGGAATATCAGCAGGCACGCCACCGCGGCCAAGGTCAGCGGCGTGGCGTTGCCGGCATTGCTGCTGGCCGATTGCGCGTTGTTGAGCACTTCGCTCAAACCCACGACCGACCCCAACGCGGTGCTCTTGGTGATGGCGATGACCCGGTTGGTCAGCGGCGCGACCGTCAGCCGCATCGCCTGCGGCATCACGACATAGACCATGCTCTGCAACCAGTTCAGTCCCGTCGAGCGCGCTGCCTCGGCCTGGCCGCGCGGCACCGACAGGATGCCCGCCCAGAAGATCTCCTCGGCGAACGCGGCCAGCACCAGCGATAGCGACAGCCAGCACGCCATGAACGCCGACATCGACAGGTTGATGTACGGGAACGCGAAGAACAGCACCATGATCACCACCAGCGGCGGCAGCGCGCGCAGGATGTCGGCAAAACAGATGATCAGGAAGTTCACCGGCCGGATGCGCAGCGCGCGCGCCACGGCCAGCACCAGGCCAAGCGCCACGCCGGTCGCGGCCACCGCCACGCCCAGTTGCAGCGTGACCCACATGCCGGCCAGGATATCGGGCAGGTAGCGCCAGGCGACGTCGGCATTGAAGAACGAGAACAGCAGGGCGTTCAGATCCATGGAGCACTCATCGAACCGCCTTAAGCGGCGTGTTCCGCCATGCTGGCCAGGAAGGCCTGCGTGCGGGGTTGTCGGGGGGCGCCAAAGACGTCCTGCGGCGGGCCTTGCTCGACGATGACCCCGCCGTCCATGAACACCACCCGGTCGGCGGCCGCGCGGGCAAAGCCCATTTCGTGGCTGACCACCATCATCGTCATGCCGTCGCGCTTCAGTTCACGCATCACGTTCAGCACGCTGCCCACCAGCTCCGGATCCAGCGCGCTGGTCGGCTCGTCGAACAGCACCACCTTGGGCCGCAGCGCCAGCGACCGCGCGATGCCCACGCGCTGCTGCTGGCCGCCGGACAATTGGTCGGGATAGGCGCCCGCCTTGTCGGCCAGTCCCACGCGGTCCAGCGCTTCCATGCCGCGGCGGTCGGCCTCGGCGCGCGCCAGCTTCTGCACCTTGCGCAGCGCCAGCGTGATGTTCGACAGCACGGACATGTGGCGGTACAGGTTGAAGTGCTGGAACACCATGCCGATGTTCTGACGGATGCGGTTCAGCTCAGCCGACGGGGCGGTGATCTCCTCGCCGTCGACGTGGATGCTGCCGGCGGTCGGCTCCTCCAGCCGATTGCAGCAGCGCAAAAGGCTGCTCTTGCCCGAACCGGACGGGCCGATCATGAAGACCAGCTCGCCCTTACTCACATCCAGATCGATCCCCTTGAGGACCGTGTTGTCGCCATAGGACTTGTGCAGCCCGGCGATTTTCAGGATCGGCGTTTCCATCGAAAGCTCCTCAAAGCGCGGGCAGGAGGCCGCAAAGCGGCTCCTTCCCCAGTCGTTGGCGGTGCGTCGGAAGATCAGCTGCAGCGCAGCTCGACCGGCTGGGCGTCGTAGCCCGGCAGGTCCGGCACACCCTGGCCCGGCGTCACGGTGACCGCCGCTGAACCGGCTGCGGGCGTGAAGCCGAACCACTTCTGCGCCAGCTTGGAGACCGTGCCGTCCTGCTTCAGGCACTTGAGCGCCATGGACACGCGGTCGCGGCCCGCCTTGTCGTCCAGCCGGAACGCCAGCGCCCAGACCAGGCCCGTCTTGATCGTGTAGCTGGTGCGCACCGCCGGGTTCTGCTTGGCGGCCCAGGCCGCCACGGTGTTGCCCGCCAGATTGGCGTCCGCGCGGCCGGCCTGCACCGCCTGCACCGCGTCGGCGTTGGAGGCGTACACGTCGTATGTGAAGCCGTACTTGGCCGCGTTGTCGCGCGCCCAGTTCTCGTAGGCCGATCCCTTGTTGACCGCCAGCTTCCTGCCCTTCAGATCGTCCAGACCCTTGATGTCCTTGCCGTTCTTGCCGATCACGAAGGTGTAGTCGGTATTCAGATAGCCTTCGGAAAACAGCAGGGCGCGGGCGCGTTCCTCGGTGGCGGTGGTGGGCGCCAGCACGAAGTCGTACTTCTTGGCGTTCAGGCCCGGAATCAGCGCTGCGTATTCGGTGCCTTCAATCTTGATGGTGGTGCCCAGCTGCTTGGCGATGGCCTGGCCCAGTTCTATGTTGAAGCCGTCCAGGCCGCCACCCAGCTTGGGCATGGCGTGCGGGGCAAACGTGGCGTCCACGCCGGTCGTCAGCGGCTGGGCGGCCGCGGCC
>DMTA01000522.1 GCA_003454835.1 Achromobacter sp.
GCGGTTTTGTGGGGCGGGGGGGCGGGAGGGGCGGCGGTGGCGCGAGGCGTGGCGCGGCGTGCGGGCGCGACGGGCCGGCGGCGTGCAGGCGTCGGGGCAGGTCTTGGGTCAAGCTACGGTTGCGGCGCCTGCGGCGGCGCCGCCGCCCGAAGCGGATTCGCTTTCCCGCCTCTCCGACCCCCTCCCGGACCGGCGCGGACGAGCGTCTATCGCCGTCATGCCGTTTGTGGACCGGTCCGTGCAGGCCGGCGTGCGGGGCGGATTGGCAGACGGCCTGGCCTTTGACGTGATCGCGCGGCTGGCAAAGCTGCGCAGCCTGTTCGTCATCGCGCAAGGCACTGTGTTTGCGCTGGATCAGCGCAGCGTCGGACCGGAGGAAGCCGGCCGCGCGCTCAACGTGGATTATGTCGTCAGCGGCTCGCTGCGGCGCCACGGCCAGCGCCTTGCCGTGGATGTGCAACTGGTCGATTCACGCACGGCGCGTATCGTCTGGGCCGATGTCCTCGATCACCCCTTTGAAGACGCGCTGCTGACGCTGGACGAGATCGGCAACCGGATCGTCGCGTCCGTCGACATCGAAATCGAGGCGGCCGAGCGCAACCGCGCCATCCTGACGCCGCCCAATTCGCTGGACGCGTGGCAGGCCCATCACCGCGGCTTGTGGCATATGTACCGGTTCAACCGTACCGACAATGAGCAGGCCCGGCATTTCTTCGAGATGGCGGTGCGGCTGGATCCGACGTTTTCGCGGGCCTATGCGGGCTTGTCGTTCACGCATTGGCAGACCGCGTTCCAGCGTTGGGACGAGCAGGGCGATGCCATCGACCGGGCGTTCGACACCGCCGGCCAGAGCCTGATCGCCGATGACCGCGATCCGGCGGCGCATTGGGCGATGGGGCGTGCGCTGTGGCTGCGCGGCAGCCAGGATCAGTCAGTCAGTGAACTGCGGATCGCCGTGGACCTCAGCCCGAACTTCGCGCTGGGCCATTACACGCTGGGCTTTGTCGACTGCCAGATGGGCGATGCGCAAGCCGCCATCGGCGCATCCGATCACTCTCGCCACTTGAGCCCTTTTGATCCGCTGCTGTTCGGCATGCTGGCCGTGCGCGCACTGGCGCTGGTGCGGCTGGGCCGGATCGACGAGGCGGCCGGATGGGCGATCAAGGCCGCCGCACGCCCCAACGCGCACGTGCACATCCTGGCGATAGCCGCCTGCTGCCTGTCGCTGGCCGGCCGGACCGACGAGGCGCTGGGGTTTCTGCCCGCCATCCGCAAGGCGCAGGCGACCTACCGCGTCGACGATTTCTTGGCGTCATTCCGGCTGGAGCCCGACACGCAGGCGCTGTTCCGCGAGGGCGCGCGGCGGATCGGGATCGGTTAGTGCAGAATTCGCCACGCATCGGCAAATTCCGCTTGCTAGGTAGCTGCCTAGGCAGCTAATATCCCGCCATTGATATCGACGGCGGCGCGCCGGGCCCATCATGAGCAACGCAACTCCTTCCGTGCTGGACGAACTGTGCACCGGCGAACTGGGATTCCTCGTGACCTCGGTGCGTAACGGCATTCTGGACGCACTGGACCGCGATCTGGCCCCGTTGCAGATCACCGTGCAGCAGTACGTCGTGCTCAATTGCATCGTCAAGGGGTGGGGCCGCACGCTCAGCGACTTCTGCCGTGTGCTGTCCTATGACTCGGGCGCCATGACCCGATTGCTGGATCGGATCGTGGCCAAGGGCTTCATTCGCCGGGTCGAAAACGAAGCCGACCGCCGCAGTTCGCTGATCGAGCTGACCGAACAGGGCAAGGCGGCTTTTCCGCAAGCGCGTCAAGCCACCGAAGTCGCGTTTCGCCGGCTGCTGGGCGGGTTTACCGAGGCAGAGGCGCAAGTGCTGCACAAGCTGCTCTCCCGGATCCTGATCAACGCGCGGCCGGCGTAATTTGCCGGGCGCTTTTTTTTATCCATTTATCTGCCTAGGCATATACAGCCTGGGCTGTGAACCATGTCCCAAGCCAAGCCTTCCGTCCCGCTGCTCCTCGTCATCGGCGCGCTGACGTTCATCGACTTCCTGCAGAACGGCATGGCCACGTTCGGCGCGGCGCCCATCATGGGCGAAATCGGCGCCAGCCCCGAGGAGTACACCCACATCGCGCTTATCTACGCCTGCGTGGCGGTGATGATGATCGCGTTGCAGGGCTGGCTTACGCATCGGCTGGGCTTGCGCGCCTACCTGCTGGCCTCTCTGGCCGCCGCGGGCATGGGCGCGGCGGTCTGCGCGCTGGCGCAGGACCCAGGGCAATTCCTGTGGGGGCGCGTGTTGATAGCGCTGGGCTGCGCAGCGATGCTTACCTCGTCCCGGCTGACCGTCAACCTGATTCCGCCCAGCCCCGCGCGCTTTCTGGGCATCAAGGCATTGGCGACCGGTCTGTGCCTGGGGACCGCGCTGGCGCCCTGGCTGGCCGCGATGGCGGTCGAGCACGATGGCTGGCCGTTGATGTTCTGGATGATCGCGGCGCTTTCGGTGCTGGCGATGGCGCCCGTCTTGCTGGCCATGCCGGGACGCGAGGCGGGATCGGTCCTGGCCGGCAACGTGCGCCTGCTGCCGATCGCCGCACTGGGCGCGGGCAGCTTCCTGGTGCTGCATGCGTTGCAGCGCGCCTATTACGACTTCTTCAGCCACGGCAGCCTCCTGGCGCTGTCGGCTGCGGCGGGGGTGGCCGCGCTGGGTTACTTCGTGTGGTCGGAAACGCGCAACGGCGCGCCGCTGCTCCGGCTGGGCGGCATGAACGAAGCGCGGTTTCTCTGCGGACTGGCGCTCTTCACGGTCTGCTACGTGATGCTCGGCGCCAATGGCTACCTGGTGCCGGTGATGCTGCAGCGCGCGCTGGGGCAGGCCTGGGTTACCGCAGGCAAACTCTTCGCGCTGGGATTGGGGGCGGGCGTGCTGACCTGGGCGGTGATGTCGCAGTTGCTGCCGCGCTGGCCCTCGCCGCGCAAGTTCTTTGTGACCGGCTTCCTGGCGCTGGCCGCGTTCGGGGTGTGGATGTCGCGCCTGACGCCCTCGGCCAATATGTGGACCGACGTGTTTCCCGCGCTGGCCTGCTACGGCATGTTCATCATGACCCTCATGCCCACGACCGCGATGCAGACCTTTACCGGCCTGACGGGCGACCCGGCGGTGTTCGCCCATGCGCAGCAGGTCAAGAACATGCTGGCGCAGGTCGGCCAGGCGCTGGGGATCATGCTGGCCACCATCGGGCAGCAGTGGTTCACGTTACGGCATTACACGGTGCTGCGGGAAAGCATTGCGACCGGCAACGCGCAGTTCGAGGCGGCGATGGCGCAGCTGACCGCCTATTTCGCGGCGGCGGCGGGGCCTGCCCAGGCGCGGCAGCTTGCCACGGCGCAGATCGCGCAACTGCTGGACCAGCAGTCGGTGCTGCTGGCCAGCCTGGATCATTTCCGAATCGTTGCGGGCGTGGCGCTGGCGGCGGCCGTAGTCAGCCTGATCCAGCGCGTGTTCCGCTAGGGGGAAAGTTCAGTTGCCGCCCAACTGCGCGATGATCTGCCGCGCCACGTCCGCCAGCGACAGGCCGCCGTCCATCGCCGCGCGTTGCAGGCGCTCATGTGCGGCCTGCTCGGTCAGGCCGTAGCGGCTGATCAGCAGCAGCTTGGCGCGGTCGATGCGTTTTCTGTCGTCCAGCGCGCCACGCACGCTGGTCAGCGCTTCGTCGGCGTGCTGCATTCGAAGCGTCTGTTCGCGCATCATGTCCAGAATCGACCGTTCCAGCTCGCTGCCCACGCCGTCTTCGGGCGGCACGTCCAGAATGCGGCTCTGAACGCTGAACACCATGCTGGGGGCCCGGCCGCTGGCGTGATCGGTATAGCGGCTGAGCAACAGGCGGCGGTCGTCCAGTTCCTGGCGGGTGTCGGCGATGCGCCGGGCGCATTGCTGCGCCAGTTCCTGCGCCAACTGCGTTTCGACGTGGCGCATGGCGTCGATGCGCGCGGTGCACAGGTCAAACCACAACTCGGCCAGACCGCCGTCGACACGCTGTGCGTCCGAGGTGTGCTGCGCCATGTCGCGCATGCGTTGCACCGGCTGCGCCTGTTGCTGAACCTGGTCCCACGCCTGCAACGGCGCGCCCTGCGTGTACTGTGTGTAGACGCCGAAGCTGCGCGCCTGATTGGCCGCCAGGCCCAGCATGCGCGCCTTGCGGGCGTCGTCGAACCAGCCGGCCGTAAAGCCCATGACGCCGCAGGCGCGCTCCTGGCCGCTCAGCTCTTTGCCTTGCATGAAATTCAGCAGCGCCACCAAGAGGCGCGTCACGTCCGGGTCCAGCGACGAATCGGCGGCTTCGAAGACCACCGCCAACAGGCTGCCGATTACCTGGGTGAAGCGGGCGTCGGCGTCTTCCACCGCCACGCGCCGGTCGCGGACCTCGCGGCGCAAGGCCGGCAACTCGTCCAGGCGGAAGAGGGCGTATGCGATGCAATTGAGCAGACGCGCGCGGCTGCTGCCGGCGGCGGCGTCGGCCTCGAGACCGTCCAGGAATGTGCGCACGTCGGCTTCCACTGCCTGTGCCTCGCTCGACAGGCCAGCCAGCGCCGGTTGCAGCCGGTCGGGGGCGCTGCATAAGGTCAGGTTGGAGTAGCCGCGCTCTTTCTGCAACGCATGCACCAGCGCGCTGATGCGCAGCACCAGGTCGCACGTGGCGGCAAGGACTTCCAGTCCCTGAAGCTCGCTGCGGCGTGCGGCGAGCAGGAAGCGAAGCGGCGGCGGCATGTGGCGTTCGGCCATCGGATTCTCTAGGCGGGGTAAGGCGCGGTGTCTCCGCGGAAATCAGGCCATCCGGCGTTGCGGCGCTATGGCGCCGGCCGAGTCGTCCAGCACGCCGAACATCCGGCAGGCGGCAACCTCGCCGATGACCAGCACGGCCGGGCTGCGCAACCGGAAGGTCTGGGCATCGGACGCCATGCTTGCCAGCGTCGACGGACAGACCCGCTGGGCGGGAAGCGACGCGCGCTCGATCATCGCTACCGGCGTGTCCGGCGCCATGCCGGCCGCCAGCAACTGGGCGGTCATGTCGTGCACCTTTGCCACGCCCATGTAGACCACCAGCGTCGTGCCGCTGCGCGCCAATCCTGACCAATCGGGCGTTAGGCCGTCCTGCGAATGCGCGGTGATGAGTGTAACGCCCTGGGCCATGCCGCGCTGCGTCAGCGGAATGCCGGCGGACGTGGCCGCGGCCAGTCCGGCCGTGATGCCATTCACGATCTCGCAGGCGACGCCGTGGTCGCTGAGCCACTGCGCTTCCTCGCCGCCACGGCCAAAGATGCAGGGGTCGCCACCCTTGAGCCGCGCCACGCGCAGGCCGTGCCGGGCGTAGCGCAACATCAGGCGCTGGATGAAGTCCTGCGGCGTGGAGCGGCAGCCGCCGCGCTTGCCCACGCGCACGATGCGGGCGTTGGGGCAGTGCTGCAGGATCTCGGGGTTGACCAGGTCGTCGACCAGGACCACGTCGGCCCGGGCCAGCGCCTTGACGGCTTTCAGGGTCAGCAGCTCGGGGTCGCCGGGGCCGGCGCCGATCAGGGACACGGGGGGATTCGTGGCGGGCATGGTCGTCTCGTTTCAGGAGGTCAGGGCCTGGACCACGATCACGATGGCCAGGATCAGGCACAGGCCTTTCCAGAAAGCCACCGGATTGCGTTCCAAGAGGGGCAGGCGTTCGCCGCCGCGCACGTCGGGCGGATTGCGCAGCGCGTGCGTGAATTCGGACAGCTCGGGCGTGCGGTGCTGCGGGTCGGGATGCAAGGCGCGGCTGAGCACGCTGTCGATCCAGGCTGGGATCTCGCGTTCCCGATCCAGGACGGACACGTACGTCAGCCGCAGTTGCGCGGCGCGGCTGCGCGAGCGCGCCACCTCGGCGCCGTACGGCAGGCGGCCGGACAGCATCTGGTACAGGATCGCGGCCAGCGAGTAGATGTCGGACCGCGTCGTGCCGGCTTCGCCCAGGAAGTACTCGGGCGCCGCATATTGGGCGGTGCCCAGCACCGGCATGGCGTCGTCGCCATCGGCGCCCAGTTCCTGGATGCCGGCTGTGCGGGCCGAGCCCAGGTCGATAATCTTTGCCGTGCCGTCGGGCGTGATCAGGATGTTGTCCGGCCGCAGATCCTGATGCACGATCTCCAGCCGGTGAAACGCCTGCAGGCCGCGTGCGATCTGCTCGATGATGGCGATTGCCGGTTCCAGCGCCGGACGCGGGTTGGCCGCCATCCATTGCGTCAGCGTGCGCCCTTCGATGTATTCGCTGACGGTGTAGAGCGACCGGCGCTGCCGCGTCCGCGGCCAGGCGCGCACGACGTGACGGCTGTCGATGCGGCGCGCCAGCCATTCCTCGGTCAAGAGGCGTTCCAGATAGGCGGGGTCGTGCCGCAGGTCCAAGGATGGAATCTTGATGACGACGGTGTCGCCGCTGTCGAGGTCTTCGGCCAGATAAACGTGGCTGCGGCTGCTGGCGCGCAGCTCGTCCGTGATGCGAAAGCCTTCGAACGTCTGACCCACGTCCAGCAACGGCGGACAGGGCAGGCTGCCGGAATATTGGGCCATTTCCGCCGCCTGTCGCGGGGGCAGGGCGTCGACGCGCACGATCTGCACGGTCAGGTTGTCGTCGCTGCCGCGGGCAAGCGCCAGCGCGACCAATGCGCGCGCGGCGGCGTCCAGATCGCCGGCGTTGGCGGCCACGGCCTCGCGCAGATCGTCGTCGCCGACATGCTCATACACGCCATCGGTCGCCAGCAGGAACACGTCGCCCGGTTCCACGGCCTGGGTGTGATAGTCGATTTCCAGATGCGGCGCCAGGCCCAGCGCGCGGCCCAGGTAACTTTTGTCGTGCGCGACCCAGACGCGGTGGTCCTCGGTCAGCTGCTCGACCGTGCCGTCCCGCAGGCGATAGATGCGCGCGTCGCCGATATGCAGGATGTGCGCGGTGGCGCCTTTCAGCACCATCACGGTCAGCGTGCAGACGTAGCCGCTGTCCTGGTCCTGCCCATGGCGCTGGCGGCTTTGCGAATGCAGCCAGGCGTTGGCCGCGCTGAGCACCTTCTGGGCCGACTTCTTCACGGACCAGGTCTCGGGCGTGCAGTAATAGTCTTCCAGGAAGCTGGCCACCGCCGTCTCGCTGGCGATGTGGCTGACGTTGCTGCTGCTGATGCCGTCGGCCAGCGCGATGGCGATGCCCTTGGCGCCCAGCAGCGGCTCGCCCGGCACGCACAGCCCGTGGAAATCCTGGTTGACGGACTTGACGCCGGGATCGGTGTGCTGGCCCACCGCCACTTTCAACGAAGCGGCGGGCGCGGCGGGAGAGTAGCCGTCCATGCTGAAGCGATCAGTTGAAACGGCGCTTGGGCGCGGTCTTCATGTGCGTGGTGTAGAGCGTCAGGCCCGTCAGCGAGATGCCGCCGATCAGGTTGCCCAGCACAACCGGGATCTCGTTCCAGATCATGTAGTCCATGATCGAGAAGTTGCCGCCCATGATCATGGCCGACGGGAACAAGAACATGTTGACGATGGAGTGCTCGAAGCCCATCGCGAAGAACAGCATGACGGGCATCCACATGGCGATGACCTTGCCGCTGACGGTGGTCGAGATCATGGCGCCCACCACGCCCAGCGACACCATCCAGTTGCACAGCACGCCGCGAATGAAGATGGTCAGCATGCCACCTGCACCGTATTCCTTGTAGCCCAGCGTGCGGTCTTCGCCGATGTGCGAGATGACCTGGCCGACCTTGTTGGGCGGCACCGAAAAGCCGTACGTGAAGACGATGGCCATCAGCACGGCGACGGTCAGCGCGCCCAGGAAGTTGCCCACGAAGACCTTGCCCCAGTGCTTGAGGATGCCGCCCATCGTGACGCCGGGCCGCTTGTCAAAGAGCGCCAGCGGGGTCAGCACGAATACGCCCGTCAGAAGGTCGAAGCCCATCAGGTACAGGATGCAGAACCCGACGGGAAAGAGCGCGGCGCCCAGGATGGGCGAGCCGGTCTGCACTGTGACGGTGACGGCGAATACCGCGGCGATCGCGAGGATGGCGCCGGCCATGAAGGCGCGGATCAGGACGTCGCGGGTTGCCATGTAAAGCTTCGATTCGCCGGCATCCACCATCTTGGTGACGAACTCGGAGGGAGCGAGGTAGGACATGATGTTTCCTGTTGCTGTGCTGATGTGATGAATACGTTTGCGGCGGTCGTCAGGCGATTTCCACCGCGTCGCCGTTCAAGCGCACCTGCCAGGTCTGCAGGCGCTGCTCGGGAAATTGCACGCAGCTGCCGTCCGCCAGCCGGAAGTGCTGCTTGTAGAGCGGAGACGCCACCACCAGGTCGCCGGCCAGCTGGCCCACGATTCCACGGCCGATGACGTTGGCGCCGGACTTCGGGTCGCGGTTCGACACGGCATACAGCGTCTGGCCCGCGGCGTCGGGCAGGTAGAACAGCGCGACCTGCGCACCGTCGACCAGGGCGACGACGCCGGAGTTGGCGACGAGGTCCTGGCGGTTGCACGCATGGCGCCAGGCGGGTTGGGTGTTGGGCAGGGCGGCCATCAGACGATCTCCTCGGCGATCGGGATGACGCGCTGGACGGCGCGCGCCGGGGCCGGACGGGGCTGGCCGCGTTCCTGCACGAACTGGATGTCGGGGTCGCCCTGGCTGTCGTTGACGAAGGTGCGGAAGCGCTTGAGCTTTTCGGGATCGCTGAGGGCGTTGGCCCACTCGCATTCGTAGCGGTCCACCACCAGTTGCATCTGTGCTTCAAGCTCGGCGCCCAGACCCAGGCTGTCGTCGATCACGACCGCCTTCAGATAGTCCAGCCCGCCTTCCAGCGACTCGCGCCACACCGACGTGCGTTGCAGCTTGTCGGCCGTGCGGATGTAGAACATCAGCACGCGGTCGATGTAGCGGATGAGGGTGGCGTCGTCCAGGTCGGTGGCAAAGAGCTCTGCGTGGCGCGGACGCATGCCGCCGTTGCCGCACACATACAGGTTCCAGCCGTTCTCGGTGGCGATGACGCCGATGTCCTTGCTTTGCGCCTCGGCGCATTCGCGGGTGCAGCCGGACACGGCGAACTTCAGCTTGTGCGGCGCGCGCAGGCCTTTGTAGCGGTGCTCGATGTCCAGCGCCATCTTCACGCTGTCCTGCACGCCGAAGCGGCACCAGGTGCTGCCGACGCAGGACTTCACGGTGCGGGTGGACTTGCCGTAGGCGTGGCCCGTCTCGAAGCCGGCGGCGATCAGTTCCGACCAGATGCCGGGCAGCTCGTGCAGTTGCGCGCCGAACAGGTCGATGCGCTGGCCGCCCGTCACCTTGACGTACAGGTTGTATTTCTTGGCGACCATGCCGACGGCGATCAGGCCGTCCGGCGTGACTTCGCCGGCTGGCATGCGCGGCACCACCGAGTAGGTGCCGTTCTTCTGCATGTTGGCCATGAAGGTGTCATTGGTATCCTGCAGCGGCACCAGGTGCGGGTCCTGGATGGGCCGGTTCCAGCAGGACGCCAGGATCGAGCCGATGGCGGGTTTGCAGATCTCGCAGCCGACGTGGCCACGGCCGTGGCTGGCGAGGACTTCTTCAAAGGTCTCGGCGCCGCTCACGCGCACGATCGCGTACAGCTCCTGGCGGGTGTACGCAAAGTGTTCGCACAGGCTCTTGTCCACCACGACGCCGCGGCTGGCCAGTTCGTGTTCGACCACCTGCTTGAGCAGGCCGGCGCAGCCGCCACAGCCCGAGGCCGCCTTGGTGCAGGCCTTGACGCCTGCCAGGTCCGTACAGCCGCCGTCGATGGCGTCGCAGACCGCGCCCTTGCTGACGTTGTGGCAGGAGCAGATCGTGGCGGTGGCGGGCAGGGCGTCCACGCCCAGTAGCGGCGCGGCCTGGCCTTGCGGCAGGATCAGGCTGGATGGATCCGCGGGCGGCGCGATGCCGTTCTGCGCGTATTGCAGCAACGTGTCGTAGTAGCTGTTGTCGCCCACCAGAACCGCACCCAGCACGCGCTTGCCGTCTTCGGAGATAACCAGGCGGCGGTAGCTGGAGCCGGCCTCGTCGATGAACCGGTAGCTGCGCGAGCCGGGCGTTGCGCCGTGCGCGTCGCCAATCGAACCCACGTCCACGCCCAGGAGCTTGAGCTTCGTGGACATGTCGGCCCCCGAAAACGCCTGTTCCGGCGCGCCGCACAGCTCGGCGGCGACGATGCGGGCCATCTGGTAGCCGGGCGCGACCAAACCGAACACCGTGCCGTTCCACGACGCGCATTCGCCGATGGCGTAGATGTTTTCATCGCTGCTGCGGCAGCGGTCGTCGATGGCGACGCCGCCGCGCTCGGCCAGCGCCAGCCCGGCCTTGCGCGCCAGGAACACCTGCGGACGGATGCCGGCCGAAAACACGATCAGGTCGGTTTCCAGCGGGGCGCCTTCGGCAAAGCGCATGCGGTAGCGGTATTGCGTGCCGGGCTTGATGTCCTGCGTGGCGCGCGACAGGTGCACGCCCACGCCCAGCGACTCGATACGCGCCTTCAGCGCCGCGCCGCCGGCCTCGTCCAGCTGCACCGGCATGAGGCGTGGCGCGAATTCCACGACATGGGCTTCCAGATTCAGGGATTTGAGCGCGTTGGCCGCTTCCAGTCCCAACAGGCCGCCGCCCACGACCACTCCGCGCCGCGCGCCGCTGGCGGCTTCGCGGATGAGGTCCAGGTCGTCGATGCTGCGATACACCAGGCGCGAATTGCCCTCGGCGCCCGCGATGGGCGGCACGAAGGGATAGGAGCCCGTCGCCAGCACCAGTTTGTCGTAGGCGAAGCGGCCCTTGGCGGTGATGACTTCCCGGGCATGGCTGTCGATGTCCAGCACGGACTCGCCCAGGCGCAGCGACACGCCGTCGTGCTCATAGAGCGAGGCCTCGCCCAGCGCCATCGACTCGGCATCTCGCCCGCTCAGGTATTCGGACAGATGGACGCGGTCATAGGCGCGGCGGGTTTCCTCGCCGAAGATGGTGATGCGATAGCGCTCGAGGGCGCCGCGGGCGATCAATTGCTCGACGCAATGATGGCCCACCATGCCGTTGCCAATGACAATCAGCGTCTGCAAGGAATCGGATGTGGCCGCTGCATTCATGGGATTTCCCCAGGCTTGGATTTTCGGATTTCAAAAGACAAACGGCGCCCTGGACCTTGCGGTCGGGGCGCCATTGCCGGTACTGCTCACGTTGTCTTGCCGGGTTTGCACCCGCACATAGGCAATTAAGCAAAGACCATGCCAGGTATGTCGAGGCGCGATGTGTTGGGGGAAATTCCCTTGCGATTCATAGGGAAGGAGGGCGTTGCGAAGGCGCGACGCGGTGAAGCGGCCGATCCATGCGCATCCGCGCGCATGCTTCGTATCGGTGCATATCCGTGTGCGCCCTGCACCCGTTTGGCGCAGCGCAGCATGGAGGGCTGTCGGGCGGTTCGGCGGCGGACAGCCTAAATCAGGCGAATGCGGCCTGCACCGCTGCGAAGGCGGCCGCTACGAGCGGATCGTCGCGCCGCGCCGCCTGGGTGATGACCGACAGCTCCGCCTGGATCGACAGGCCTTTCACGAGCTGCAGGCCGCTGGATTGCGATTCGCGCAGCGCGATGGCGTCGCGCGCGAGGGACAGGCCCACGCCCGAGCGCACCAGATCCAGCATCGAGGCCTCCTGATCCACCTCGGCCACCGCGTGCGGCGTAGTGCCCAGCGCATCGAACTTGTCGGACAGCAGGCGGTGATGGACCGAGTCCGGCGGGGTCCAGATCCAGGGCAGTGCCGCGATCTCGGCCCAGCCCCGGCCGGCGACCTGTGCGCTCCAGCTTTTAGGGGCAACGACGTAATAGGAAAAGGAAGCGAGCGATTGCGCGTGCAGGCCGGAGGGCTGGCTGCCGTCCCGGGCGTGTGGCCCCAGAAAGAACCCCACGTCCAATTCTCCGGCGCGCACTTGCCGGCCGACCGATCCCGACATGCCGTGCCGCAGGGTGGGGCGGATCTTCGGGTAATGCTCGACCAGATACTGCAGCGTGGCGCCCAGCCGCAGGAATTCCGGGTCCAGGATCGTCCCGATGCGCAATTCGCCCTGAACGGTATCGCGCAACGCCCCGATGGCGCGCTGAAAGTCATCCAGCGCGTCCAGCACCCGCTGCGCCGACGGCAACAGCGCCCGTCCATCCGCGTTAGGCGCCAACCCCTGCGCCGTTCGCGCAAAAAGCGTCAGGTCCAGCGATTCCTGGAAGTTCTTGAGCTGCAGGCTGAGCGCAGGCTGCGTCAAATGCAGATGCTCGGCCGCGCGCGTCAGATTGCCTTCCCGCGCGACGGCGGCAAATGTGCGGATGTGCTTCAGGTCCATGGATGCTTCCGGAGATCGGGTTGGAGGGTGTCAGACACCTCATTTAGTCCCACAAAATTAGTCCCACAAAAGCCAGGCCTGGGTGTCGGATACCCCATCTCGATCGGTTCCTCTCTTGGCACAACGCCGGTGTCTGACACCCCTGCGCGCGGGCGTGCCGGCTTGACGACCGTCTGGCACGGATGTCTGACACCTCGATTCAAGTCAGAAATCAGCTGAACATTATTAGAGACGCTAATAATCCCCTTTTCAACATTTCATTGGACAGCCGCCGCGTCCTGCGCCAGAGTCTTGCCAGATTCCCGGCGCGCGTCCAACGCCGTAGCCGGGGCGGCTCACCGTGCCGGCGTCCGTTTCGGGCCCGCGACTTGATAAGAAGAGCTTATGGAGACATACGACTACATCATCGTGGGCGCGGGTTCGGCCGGCTGCGTGCTGGCCAACCGCCTGAGCCGCGACCCAGCCGTGCAAGTGCTGCTGCTGGAAGCCGGCGGGCGCGACAACTATCACTGGATCCACATCCCCGTCGGTTACCTGCATTGCATCGGCAACCCGCGCACGGACTGGATGTACCGAACCGCCGAAGAGCCGGGGCTGGGCGGGCGCTCGCTCATCTATCCGCGCGGCCGCGTGCTGGGCGGATGCTCGTCGATCAACGGCATGATCTACATGCGCGGCCAGAAGCAGGACTACGAGGATTGGGCCGCGCTGTCGGGCGACTCGGCGTGGAGCTGGGACCAGGTGCTGCCGGTCTTCAAACGCAGCGAGGATTACCACCGCGGCGCCGACGACTTCCACGGCGCGGGCGGCGAATGGCGCGTGGAATCGCAGCGCCTGCGCTGGGACATTCTGGAAGCCTTCGCCTCAGCGGCCGAACAGGAAGGCATTCCGCGCGTGCAGGACTTCAACCGCGGCGACAACTTCGGCAGCGGCTACTTCGAGGTCAACCAGCGCAGCGGCTGGCGCTGGAATACGTCCAAGGCGTTCCTGCGGCCGGTGCGCAAGCGCCCGAACCTGCACGTGATGACCGGCGCGCTGGCCGAACAGCTTGAATTTGATGAAAGGCGCTGCGTCGGCGTGCGCGTCAGCCAGAACGGCCGTACGACGTCGCTGCGCGCGCGGCGCGAAGTGGTGCTTGCAGCCGGCGCCGTGAATTCACCGCATCTGCTGGAAGTCTCCGGCATCGGCGAGCCCGCGCGCCTGCGCGAAGCCGGCATCGCGCTGCGCCACGCCTTGCCCGGCGTCGGCGAGAACCTGCAGGACCATCTGCAATTGCGGGTCATCATCAAGGTGAACGGCGTCAAGACGCTGAACCGGATCGCGTCCACGTGGCTGGGCAGGGCGGGCATCGGGCTGGAGTATCTGGTGAGCCGCAGCGGTCCGATGAGCATGGCGCCGTCGCAATTGGGCCTGTTCGCCAAATCCGATCCCGGCCAGGACCGCGCCAACGTCGAATTCCACGTGCAGCCGCTGTCGTTGGGCGCATTTGGCGAACCCCTGCATGGTTTCGACGCCTTCACCGCCAGCGTCTGCAACCTGCGCCCCTCGTCGCGCGGCAGCATTCATGCCCAAGGTCCGGCCGGGCAAAAAGGCTGCGAAGCGCCCGTCATCCGGCCCAACTACCTGAGCACAGACGACGATCTGCGCGTCGCCGCCGATTCGATCCGTCTCGTGCGCCGCATCGCCGCCGCGCCGGCCTTGCAGCGTTATCGGCCTGACGAATGGCTGCCGGGTCCGGGGTTCCAGACCGAAGAAGCGCTGCGCCAGGCGGCCGGCAAGATCGGCACCACCATCTTCCACCCGGTGGGCACCTGCGCGATGGGCCGGGATGCCGACAGCGGCGCGGTGGTGGATGCGCAGCTGCGCGTGCATGGACTGCAGGGCCTGCGCATCGCCGACGCCTCGATCATGCCGCGCATCACGTCGGGCAACACCAATTCGCCGACGATCATGATTGCCGAGCGGGCGGCGGACATGATCCGGGAAGAGGCGGGGGCGGCGGGATAGCCGTCCGCCAAAGAAACAAGCCGCCCGGTCTGGGGCGGCTTGCCGGAACTCACGCAAATACTGCGGTTTCAGCGCAGCGACCGGTACGTCTCCTGCCGCTGCGGATGCGTCAGTATCACTTGCCAAAGCTGCCCTTCGCGCGACCGGAAAAAGCCCGCGCAGCACATCAGGTAGTACTTCCACATCCGGTAAAACCGGGTGCCGTAGCGCGACTCCAGCGTGGGCCAGGCCTGCTCGAAGCGGTCCCACCACGCCATCAGCGTGCGATCGTAGTCGGCCCCGAAGTTGTGCCAGTCCTCGACGATGAACCGGCCTTCGACGGCCGTCGCCACTTCGCGCGCCGACGGCAGCTTGCCGTTCGGAAACACGTAGCGGTCGATCCACGGATCGGTGCTCTGGCTGGTGGCTGCGATCCCGATCGTGTGCAGCAGGAAAATGCCTTCGGGCGCCATCAGCCGCTGCACGTTGGTGAAGTAGGTGTCGTAGTTCTTCGGTCCGACGTGCTCGAACATGCCGACCGACACCACCTTGTCGAAGCGGCCTTGCAGGTCGCGGTAGTCCTGCAGCAGCAGCTCCACCGGCAGGCCCTTCACGCGTTCCTGCGCCAGGGCCAGTTGCTCCTTGGACACGGTCACGCCCGTGACCTTGACGCCGTATCGCTCGGCCGCGAACTTGGCCAGTCCGCCCCAGCCGCAGCCGATGTCCAGCAGCGTTTCGCCTTCTTTCAGTTGGAGCTTGCGGCAGATCATGTCCAGCTTGGCGACCTGCGCCTCCTCCAGCGTCTGGGCGTGTTCCCAGTACGCGCAGGAGTAGATCATCCGGCTGTCCAGCATCGCCTCGAACACATCGTTGCCCGCGTCATAGTGCTGTTCGCCGACTTCAAACGCCCGATGCTTGGACTGCAGATTGAACAGTTTGTGGCGCAGGTGCTCGGCGATCAGCTTGATGCGCGCCACGCCCAGCGCCGCCGATCCCATGTCGGCGCGCAGCAGGCGGGTGAAGAGTTCGTCCAATTGGTCGCAGTCCCACTCGCCGTCCATGTACGACTCGCCCAGTCCCAACGACCAGCTGGCGAACACCCGCTCGTACATATGCTTGTCATGCACCTGCATGTCCCAGGGCCGCGAGCCGTTGATCTGCACGTCGGCGCGCGCCATCAGGTCCTGCAGGATCTTTGGGGGGGCGGGGGGAGGGGAGATGACGCTGGTCTGGCCGGCAGGCTGCTCGGTCAGCGGGGTGACGGGACTGCTTTGCTGCATACGGACTCCATATCAATTTTGGGATGACTGATCTGGCAATGCCTGAAGCTTTTTACTTTGCGCCCTGAAAGGTGTGCAACTCCAATTTAATGAATGCATCGGGCCCATAGCCAACGGCAATGTCCGGCGCGCCGAACACATAGGGGCGCTCAGCGGATGCAAGGATCGTAGCCACGACGGCCGCGATAGTCCAGAGCAGGCCGCACCGGCGTTGCATAACCGATAAGATAGCGGCCAAAGTGGCGCGGCCGTGCCGGCGCGCGCCGATCGTGGAGCCTATCGAAGTGGATGCCAGCCTGGAACCCCGTTTGGAATTCGTCACATGCGCCAGCCCGGCCGGCCTGCACCGCATGGCCTATTGGGAATGGGGCGACCCCGCCAATGACCGCGTGCTGCTTTGCGTGCATGGCCTGACCCGCAGCGGACGCGACTTCGACGCGCTGGCGCGCCGGCTGGCAGGCAGGTACCGCGTGGTCTGCCCCGACGTGGCCGGCCGCGGCCGGTCGGACTGGCTGGTCAATCCGGCGTTCTATACCGTGCCGCAGTACGTGTCCGACATGGTGACGCTCATCGCACGCCTGCGCCCGGGCAGCCTGTCGTGGGTGGGCACGTCGATGGGCGGGCTGATCGGCATGGCGCTGTCAGGCGCCGCCGCGTTCGCCAAGGCCATGCTGGCAATGCGCCCGCATGCCGGGATGCTGCCGCCCGACCAGGGGCTGCGTCTGGACAAACTGGTGCTCAACGACGTGGGGCCGCGCCTGGAAAATGGCGCCTTGTCGCGCATCGGCCAATACGTCGGCGCGCCCGGTGAGTTCGCCACCTTCGAAGAGGCCGTGGCGACGATGCGCGCCAATTCGGAAACGTTTGGCCCGCACACCGACGCCCAATGGGCGGAGCTGGCCAAATACCTGTACCCGCAGCAGGGCGCCAAATGGGTCAAGCACTACGATCTGGCTATCGCGCAGGCGCTGGCTGCCCAGACGCCCGAAGAACTGGCGGCAGGCGAGCAGATCCTGTGGCGGTCGTATGACGCGCTCGATTGCCCGGTCCTGATCGTCCGCGGCGAATTGTCCGACCTGCTGACGCGCGCGACGGTCGACGAAATGCTCAAACGCAATCCGCGCGCCCGGGCGCTTGAGGTGCCGGGCGTGGGCCATGCACCCACACTGATCGCGGAAGATCAGGTGAACCCGGTGGCCGATTTTCTGCTCGCGTGACCCCGTGGGCGAAATTGTGGGGACGGTCCCGCGCTAGGCGGTCCGCCGGGGCTTCTCTACAATAGCCGCATGAAATCGCCCACCCTGAACATCGACCTGCATTGCCATTCCACCGTTTCCGACGGCGCGCTTTCGCCCCGGGACGTGGCGCAGCGGGCGTTCGCCAACGGGGTCGATGTCTGGGCGCTGACCGACCACGATGAAGTGGGCGGCATTGCCGAAGCCGCCGCCACCGCCCAGGAACTGGGCATGCGCTTTGCCACCGGCGTCGAGGTTTCGGTCACGTGGGCGGGCCTGACCGTGCATATCGTCGGCCTGCGCTTCGATCCGCAGAACACCGCGCTGGTCGAAGGCCTGCGCAAGACCCGCTCGGGACGCGCCGAGCGCGCCAAGCGCATCGGCGACCGCCTGGCGGACATGGGCATGCCCGGCGCCTACGAAGGCGCGCTGCCGTTTGCCGGCAACCCCGAACTGATCAGCCGCACGCACTTTGCGCGATACCTGGTGCAAGCAGGTTATTGCCCCGACGTGCAAACCGTCTTCAACAAGCATCTGGGCGACGACTGCCCCGGCCACGTGCCCATGCAATGGGCCACGCTGGCCGACGCCGTGGGCTGGATTCGCGGCGCGGGCGGCCAGGCCGTCATCGCCCACCCCGGCCGCTACAAGTACACGCCACTGCAGTTTGCCGCGCTGTTCGACGAATTCCTGCAACTGGGCGGCGTGGGCATCGAGGTCAACACGGGCAGCCACACCGTGGAAGAAGCCCGCCAGTACGCCGAGGTGGCGCGCCGGTACGGCTTTCTGGCCTCGCGCGGTTCGGACTTCCACAGTCCCAAGGAAAGCCGGATGGACCTGGGCCGCCTGCCGCCGCTGCCATCCGACCTGAAGCCGGTCTGGCACGACTGGTTCTGACGCGGGCGGCCCTCGCCGCTCATTCCGAAAGCTTCGATAGTGATCGCGCCATCGCGATGCAACCGCCATGAATAAAGCCTTTGTTAAAGAGTCCGACCACGAGGACGACGACGATCTGCCGCAGGCCCAGGCGCTGCCGGCCGGCACCAAGAACTACATGACGCCCGAGGGCTACGAACGCCTGCGCGGCGAGCTGACGCAGCTCATGAACGTGGAACGCCCGGCCGTCGTGCAGGTGGTGTCGTGGGCCGCATCCAACGGCGACCGCTCGGAAAACGGCGACTACCTCTACGGCAAGAAGCGCCTGCGCGAGATCGACCGCCGCATGCGCTTTCTGACCAAGCGGCTGGACATCGCCGAGGTCGTGGACCCCAAGGCCCAACCCAACCGCGACCAGGCATTCTTTGGCGCAACGGTCGTCTACGTGGACAAGGCCGGCGAGGAACACACCGTCACCATCGTCGGCGTGGACGAGGCCGAACCCCTGGCGGGCAAGATCAGCTGGATCTCGCCGGTGGCGCGCGCGCTGATCAAGGCGCGGGAAGGCGACACGGTGGTGCTGCGCACGCCGGCCGGCATTGATGAGCTGGATATTCTGGAAGTCAGCTATCCGGAATAGGGCGGTGTCTGGTCGGGTGTCTGACACCCAACAAAGCAAAGGTGTCAGACACCCCAAAAGATAACGGGCGCCGGTTTGTGGCCGGCGCCCGTTTGGTGGGCGGGATTCTAGCGTCCCTGCCTCGGTTGGCGGCTTGCGCCGCCGGTTCCCCTGGGGCTTGCTGCGAAACTTTCGCGGTCTTGCTGTTTGCTTCCCGCCGTTTACTTCTTGCGTTCTGCGATCGACTTTTCGGCCTTGCTGACCAGGTCCTCGCCGATCTGTTTCTTCCACTTTTCATAGACCGGCTTGGTGGCCTTCACGAACGCGTCGTGATCGGCCTGCGACAGCGTGGTCACGGTCACGCCGTGGCCCGCGATTTCCTTGAGCAGCGACGGGTCTTCGGGCGTCACGCCCTTGCGCGCGATCACGATCTGCTGCTTGCCGGCGTCCAGCGCGGCCTGGCGCACGATGTCGCGGTCCTTTTCCGACCAGGAATTCCAGACTTCGCGGTTGACCACGAAGATCAGCGGATCGGCCACGTAATTCCACAGCGTCAGATATTTCTGTCCCACGGTGTAGAGCTTGGAGCCCGTGTAGATCGACAGCGGATTCTCCTGTCCGTCGACCGCGCCGCTGGCCAGCGCGGGTTGTGCGTCCGCCCAGCTCATCTGCGTGGGGTTGGCGCCCAGCGCGGTGAACGTGTCGATGTACAGCGGCGATCCCACCACGCGCAGCTTCATGCCCTTCATGTCTTCGGGCCGCTTGATCTCGCGCTTGGAATTGCTGACCTGGCGGTAGCCGTTCTCGCCCCAGGCCAGCGGCACGACGCCGGCCTTTTCGATGAGCTTGAACATGTCCTTGCCCACGTCGCCCTGCACCAGCGCGTCGATGGCGGCGTAGTCGGGCATCAGGAAGGGAAGGGAGAACAGGTTCAACTGCTTGACCTGCGGCGACCAGTTGATGGTCGAGCCCACGGCCATGTCGATCACGCCCTGGCGGATCGCCGTGAACTCTCGGGTCTGGTCCCCCTGGACCAGCGAGGTGCCGGGGTAGACCTTGATGTTGATGCGGCCTTCGGTGCGCTCGCGCACCAGGTTCGACCAGATCTCGGCGCCCTGGCCCCATGGGAACGTGGTGC
Organism: Achromobacter sp.; assembly: GCA_003454835.1. Classification (GTDB taxonomy): domain Bacteria; phylum Pseudomonadota; class Gammaproteobacteria; order Burkholderiales; family Burkholderiaceae_B; genus Achromobacter. The sequence goes on from DMTA01000522.1 coordinate 19,538, forward strand.
CCACGACGATGGAGAGCTTGTACTCGGGCTTGTAGTTCTGCGCATGCGCGGGCGCCATGCCCACCACGGCCGCCGCGCACAGCGCCGCGCCGATCAGGTTGCGGAATTTCATGTTGCGTCTCCTCTCTCTGCGAGTCTTTCTGTTGTTGTCATCCATGGCCGAGAACCCTTGGCGGGCCGGCCCCGTCCAGCCTCTCTCAATAACCCAGCTTGCGCGGCAGCCACAGCGCCAATTCGGGAAACACCAGCACCGCCACCAGCACCAGGAACATCGCGCCCAGCAGCCACACCACCCAGCGCACGGTCGATTCCATCGGCACGCGCGCGATGCGGCACGACACCATCAGGTTGACGGCCAGCGGCGGGGTGAACTGGCCCAGCGCTACCTTCAAGGTCAGAATCACGCCAAACCACACCGGATCCCAGCCGTAGGCATTGGCAATCGGCATGAGCAGCGGCACGAAGATCAGAAAGATCGAGATCCCGTCCAGGAACATGCCTACGGTCATCAGCAACAGGATCAGCAGCGCCAGCACGCCCCATTCACCCAAGCCAGAATTGACGATGGCATGCGTGATCGGGTCGATCACGCTCAGCGTCGACAGCGCCCACGCGAAGATCCCGGCCAGCGTCACCACCAGCATGATCACGGCGGACAGCTCGGCGGCTTCGCGCAGGATTTTGTACAGGTCGCGGAACTTGATGGTGCGGTGGATGAAGCCGCCCACGAACAGGCCATAGAACACCGCGACGACGGCGGCTTCGGTGGGCGTGAACCAGCCCATCCGCATGCCGCCCAGGATCAGCACGGGCGCCGCCAGCCCCCACGACGCCTCGCGCAGGCTCTTCCAGAACGGCGGGCGGGGCAGGTGCGCTTCCAGCGCGCCCATTTTGTATTTGCGGCTCAGCCACACGGCCGGAACGATCAGCGCAAAGCCGGCCAGGATGCCGGGGATCATGCCGGCGGCAAACAGCGCGGGCACCGATGCGCCCGGCACGAGCACGGAATAGATGATGAAGGCCACGGACGGCGGAATCAGGATATCGGTGGCGGCGCCGGCGGCCACCACGGACGCCGAGAACGACCCCGGATAGCCGGCGCGCGACATCGCGGTGATCATCACCGCGCCCACGGCCGCGGCGCAGGCCGGTCCCGAACCCGAGATGCCGCCCAAAAACATCGCCACTGCAATCGACACCAGCGGAAGCATGCCCGGACCGCGTCCGACGATGGCGATCGCAAAGTCCACCAGCCGCTTGGCCACGCCCGAGCGGTCGAAGATGGAGCCGACCAGCACGAACATCGGGATCGCCAGCAGCGGGTACTTCGCCAGCCCGGCATAGAAGTTCTGCGGCACCGTCAGCAGGCCATACCAGGGGGTGTCCAGGTTGGTCAGCACGATCGCCACCGTGCCGCCAATGCCCAGCGCCACCCCGACGGGCACGCCGATGATCATCAGGACGATGAAGACGGTAAAGAGAATGGCGGCGATCATCGCTGGGCTTCCTGGCCCGGGGCGCGTCCCAGGCGACGCAGCGTGCCGACCGTGCGCAGCGAAATCGCGGCGGCCATGACCGGCAGCCAGATCGAATACCACCAGGTGGGCACGCCGATGGCCGGCGAGGTTTCCTCGTAAATGTATTCGTCATACACCAGCTTCACCGACAGTACGGTCAGCAGGACGAAGAACGCCAGCACGCAGCCGTTCGAGATCAGCGCCATGATGCGCTGGCGCCGAGGCGAACCCGAGTCCGCCAGGATCTCGATGCGGATGTGATGATTGCGCACGAACGCCACACTGCCGCCCGCCATCGTCAGCACGATCAAAAGGAACACGGAAATCTCTTCCGTCCAGGCGAACGATTGATCGGTGAAGTAGCGCACCAGCACATTCAGGAACGTGATGATGGCCAACGTTGCCAGCAAGATCACGGCCAGCCAGTCCTCGACGGCCAGCGGCACCTTCACGGCGGGATCTGCTTCTACGGGGATGATCGGTTCTACGGGCTCGGCGGGGGCTTCTGGGCGGGACATGTGAGGCAGCGGCCAGCGGGCGCGGGAAAGGCGCTTTTCTTGTTGGAAGGGTCGCAGCATCCTACCGTCGCGCTGGCGGGGCAGGTCTTCGTGTTTTCCCGCAATGCGGGGTCGAAGCAACATGCTGCGCCGCATCAACGTTGCGGTGCGGGGACGGTGCCGGGAGGGCAAAAGGGCCGCTTTCCGTCCGGTAGCGCTGTCGATATTGCTTTGCACCATGCCAGTGCGCGGCGTGCGGAATTCTTTTGTAACAATGGCCAATTCGGACCGGTGGAACCCGCCGCGAACTTCGGCTCCGGGAAAACCCCTTAAACGGGTAAAATCCCTGCTTTGCACCCCTCTTTATACGGCGCCCGCATCGTGTCCCTAGTTCAGCATCTGCCTGGTTCCTCCGTCCTGTCCTCCTTTCGACGTGATCGCCTTCTGGCGCAATTGAAGGAAGCCGGCCTGCCGGTGGCCGACATATCCGCCCGCTACGAGCACTTCGTCAGCACCGACGCCGCCCTGACGGCCGAACAGCAGCAGCAACTGACGCAACTGCTCGACTACGGCACGCCCGCCACGGGTGACGCGCCCGCCAAGAGCGTGTCCCTGCTGGTGATCCCGCGCCTGGGCACGATTTCCCCCTGGGCCAGCAAGGCCACCGACATCGCCCACAACTGCGGCCTGTCTTCGGTGCATCGCATCGAACGCGGCGTGCGCTACGTCATTACGCCCGAACGCGGCCTGCTCGGCGCCAAGTCGCTCGACGAAGCCATGCTGGCGCGCGCGGCCGACTGCCTGCACGACCGCATGACCGAAACCGTGGTCGACGCCAGCTTTGACGGCCAGGCCCTGTTCCAGCCGCTGGCCGGCAAGCCCATGCGCACGGTCGACGTCCAGACGCGCGGCGCCGATGCGCTGGTCGAAGCCAACACCACGCTGGGCCTGGCCCTGTCCGACGACGAGATCGAATACCTGGCCAAGTCGTTCACCGACCTGGGCCGCGATCCCACCGACGTCGAACTGATGATGTTCGCGCAGGCCAACAGCGAACACTGCCGCCACAAGATCTTCAACGCCGAATGGGTCATCGACGGCCAGTCGCAGCCCAACACGCTGTTCGGCATGATCCGCGCCACGCATAAGGCGCAGCCGCAAGGCACCGTCGTCGCCTATTCGGACAACGCCGCCATCATGGAAGGCGGCCCCGCGCAGCGCTTCCAGGCCGGCGTGCCGGGCCTGGCAGGTCAGGGCGCCGACAGCGCCAAGTACATCCGCCGCGACACCACCGTGCATACGCTCATGAAGGTGGAAACGCACAACCACCCGACCGCGATTGCCCCGTTCCCCGGTGCATCCACCGGCAACGGCGGCGAAATCCGCGACGAAGGCGCCACCGGCCGCGGCTCCAAGCCTAAGGCAGGCCTCACGGGTTTCACCGTGTCGCACCTGCGCTTTGACGACGCGCTGCAACCCTGGGAAGCCGACCACCACGGTCTGCCCGATCGCATTGCTTCGCCGCTGTCCATCATGATCGACGGCCCCATCGGCGGCGCCGCCTTCAACAACGAATTCGGCCGTCCCAACCTGCTGGGCTACTTCCGCTCGTTCGAGCAGACCGCCGGCGGCACGCGCTGGGGCTACCACAAGCCCATCATGATCGCGGGCGGCCTGGGCAGCATCGACGCCGGCCTCACGCACAAGGATGTGATTCCTCCCGGCGCGCTGCTGATTCAATTGGGCGGCCCGGGTTTCCGCATCGGCATGGGCGGCGGCGCCGCCTCCAGCATCAGCATGGGCAGCAACTCGGCTGAACTCGACTTCGACTCCGTCCAGCGCGGCAATCCCGAAATCGAACGCCGCGCCCAGGAAGTCATCGACCGCTGCTGGCAGCAGGCCGAGAACAACCCCATCATCGCGATCCACGACGTCGGTGCGGGCGGTCTGTCCAATGCCTTCCCCGAACTGGTCAACGACGCTGGCCGCGGCGCCATCTTCGACCTGAAGCGCGTGCCGCTCGAAGAATCGGGCCTGTCGCCCGCCGAAATCTGGAGCAACGAATCGCAGGAACGCTACGTCCTGTCGATCCTGCCGCAAGACCTGGAACGCTTTGACGCCATCGCCCGCCGCGAACGCTGCCCGTACGCGGTGGTGGGCGTGGCCACCGAAGAGCGCCAGCTGCGCGTGGTGGACGGCGAAGGCCTGCCCGGCCTGGACACGATCCGTCCGCAAGGCGACGCCGAAGTGCGCCCCGTGGACGTGCCCATCGACGTCATCCTGGGCAAGCCGCCGCGCATGACTCGCGACGTGACGCGCCTGCCCGGCGTGTCCGAGCCGCTGGATCTGGCCGGCATCGACCTGACCGAAGCCGCCTATCGCGTGCTGCGTCACCCCACCGTGGCCAACAAGTCCTTCCTCATCACCATCGGCGACCGCACCGTCGGCGGTCTGTCCAGCCGCGACCAGATGGTCGGTCCGTGGCAGGTGCCGGTTGCCGATTGCGCGGTCACGCTGGCCGACTACGAAGGCTTCCGCGGCGAAGCCATGTCGATGGGCGAACGCACCCCCATCGCCATGCTGGACGCCCCGGCCTCGGGCCGCATGGCCGTCGCCGAAGCCCTGACCAACCTGGCTGCGGCCGACGTCGCGCGCCTTGAAGACATCAAGCTGTCGGCCAACTGGATGGCCGCCTGCGGCGTGGCCGGTCAAGATGCTGCGCTGTACGACACCGTGTCCGCCGTCAGCGAACTGTGCCAGGCCACGGGCCTGTCCATTCCGGTCGGCAAGGACTCGCTGTCCATGAAGACCTCCTGGGAACAGGACGGCCAGCAGCGCCAGGTCGTGGCGCCCGTGTCGCTGATCATCACGGCGTTCGCACCCGTCGCCGACGTGCGCGCCAGCCTGACGCCGCAACTGCGTACCGACGCCGGCGACAGCGTCCTGATCCTGATCGACCTGGGCCGCGGCCGTCACCGCATGGGCGGCTCGATCCTGGCGCAGACCTACAACCAGGTCGGCCAGACCGTGCCGGACATCGACGCGCCGCAAGACCTGCGCGCGTTCTTCGTCACCATCCGCACGCTGGCTGAAGCCGGCACCATCCTGTCCTATCACGACCGCTCCGACGGCGGCCTGTTCGCCACGCTGGTCGAAATGGCCTTTGCCGGCCGCACCGGCATCTCGGTCAACCTGGACATGCTGACCTTCGATCCGCAGTCGGCCGATTGGGGCGACTACAAGATCCGTCCGGAACAGGTCGCCGTGCAGCGCGACGAACTGACGCTGAAGGCCCTGTTCTCGGAAGAGGCGGGCGCGGTCATCCAGGTGCCGGCCTCGCAGCGCGACGCCGTCATGCAGGTCCTGCGCGGCGCTGGCCTGTCGGCCCACTCGCACGTCATCGGCGGCCTGAACGGCGCCGACGAAGTCGAGTTCTACCGCGACGGCCGCAAGGTCTGGGGCCAGCCGCGTGCCGATCTGGGCCGCGCGTGGTCCGAAGTCTCGCACCGCATCATGGCGCGCCGCGACAACCCCGCATGCGCCCAAGCTGAACTGGACGTCTGGAACGACACCAAGGATCCGGGCATGAGCCCGACCGTGGCCTTCGACCCGCAAGAGGACGTGGCCGCGCCGTTCATCAACACCGGCAAGCGTCCGCGCGTGGCCATCCTGCGCGAGCAGGGCTGCAACAGCCAGGTCGAAATGGCCTGGGCCTTCGACACCTCGGGCTTCGAGGCCATCGACGTTCACATGACCGACCTCCTGTCCGGCCGCCTGGACCTGGCCCAGATGCAAGGCCTAGTCGCCGTCGGCGGCTTCAGCTACGGCGACGTGCTGGGCGCCGGCGAAGGCTGGGCGCGCACCATCCGCTTCAACAGCAAGCTGTCGGATCAATTCGCCGCGTACTTCGCGCGTCCCGACACCTTTGCGCTGGGCGTGTGCAACGGCTGCCAGATGATGGCCGCGCTGGCGCCCATGATCCCGGGCGCCGAGCACTGGCCGCGCTTCACGCGCAACCAGTCCGAAAAGTACGAAGCCCGTCTGTCGATGGTGGAAATCGCCAAGTCGCCGTCCATCTTCTTTGCCGGCATGGAAGGCGCCCGCGTGCCGGTCGCCGTGGCCCACGGCGAAGGCTTTGCCGACTTCTCCCAGCAGGGCGACGCCAGCCGCGTGCTGGCCGGCGCGCGCTTCATCGACAATTACGGCCAGGCCACCGAAGCCTATCCGTTCAACCCGAACGGCAGCCCCGGTGGCCTCACGTCCGTCACCACGGCCGACGGCCGCTTCACGGTGATGATGCCGCACCCGGAACGCGT
>DMTA01000321.1 GCA_003454835.1 Achromobacter sp.
GTGCGATGGCCTCGATGAGCGTGGATTTGCCGACGCCGCTGGGCCCCATCAGCGCCAGGTGCTCGCCCGGCGCCAACACCAAGGCGCAATCCGCCAGCACCGGCTGACCACGTCCCGGCGCCTCGGCGAGAAGACCTTCCACGATGACCACCGCGCCCTTGCCCGCGTGCGCAGGCTGGCCGTGCACGGAGGGTGCGTCTTGCGCTTCGGCTTGCGGCAGGCCGTCGAACAGCACGGAGATCTGCGTCACGGCGGCCAGCGCCGTCGCACGGTCGTGATAGTGGGCCGCAAACTGGCGCAGCGGCGCATAGACCTCGGGCGCCATCAGCAGACAGAACAGCCCGGCCTGCAACGTCAGGGGCGACCAGCGCGCGTCCAGAAATCCCAGATAAGTCAGGCCAATGTAGACCGCCACGCCCGCCACGCCCAGCGCGGCGAAGAATTCCAGAACCGCGGAGGACAGGAATGCGATGCGCAACACCGACATCGTGCGCTGGCGCAGCGCATCGCTGGCTGTCACGACGGATTGGGCCTCGGCCTGCGCGCGCCCATATAGCTTCAAGGTGGACAGCCCACGCAGGCGGTCCGCAAAAAAGCCCGACAGGCGGGCAAAGGCGCGCAGATGGCGGCGGCTGGCGCCTTGCGCCCCCCACCCCACCAGCGCCATGAACAGCGGAATCAGCGGCGCGGTGATCAACAGCACCAGGCCGGCGATCACATCCACCGGCAGCAGCACCACCGAGAAAGCCACAGGCAACATTGCCGCCGCGGCCATCGCCGGCAGGTATTTGGCGAAGAAGCCGTCCAGCGCCTCCACCTGGTCGACCACGGCGCTCGCCAGTTCACCCGACGCCTTGCTTCGGCTCCAGTAAGGGCCTTTCTGCACCAGCCGCAGGAACAGGGACTGGCGCACGTGACGCTTGATGCGTTCTGACGCATCCGCGCCGGCGCGCTCGCCGGCCCACGTAATGCACGCACGCAGCAGCATCAGCGCTGCGATGGCGGCGATGCCGCCAATCAGTTCATGCCGCGGCACTTGGCCGACGATGGCCGAATCGAGCACCCTGGCCAGCAACCAGGCCTGCACGACCAGCAAGGCGCCGCTCACCAGCGGCGCGGCCCCCGCCAGAATGAGCGGAAACCGCGCCGACCGGGCCAGCCCCATCAGCCACCGCGACTGCTCGCGCGGCGGCTTCTGCAGGGACGCCGACGGATCGTGCTCGAGGCTGCTTGCGCCGCTACTCACTCGACGTCGCGGCTGGCTTTCGGGTCATGCGTCTGACCTTCGCGCAGCTCGAACCACATCGCATTGAGGATGGCGAATGCGCACGCCAGGCCCAGGCCGAGAATCCACGAGAAATACCACATGGAAATGGCTCCTTTATCAGTACGAGTTGGGCGTGTCGCCCACCGATTCATGGGTGACCTTGCCGCGCATGACGCGATACACCCAGCCGGTGTAGACGGTCACGATGGGCAGGAAGATCGCCACCGCGATCACCATGATCCACAGCGTCAGATGGCTGGACGAGCCGTCCCAGACCGTCAGGCCGGCCTTCGGATTCGACGACGACGGCATGATGAACGGGAAGAGCGAGAAGCCCACCGTCAGGATCACGCCGGCGATGGATGTCGAGGACGACAGAAACGCAAGCATGTTGGCGCGCACGGTGAGCAGCAGCGCCGTGAGTACCGCGCCGGCCACGCCCAGCGCGGGCGCGATCCACATCCACGGCCACTTTGCGTAATTGGCCATCCAGGCGCCGGTCTGCACCGACACGGACTTGAGCATCGGATCCGACGGCGCAGCCGTGTCGATCACACTGGTGATCGCATGGCCCGGCACGCCGCCCGCGACCCAGAAGCCGCCGGCCACGAACAGCGCCGCTGTGAGCACCGCGCACAGCCGGCCCCAGTTGCGCGCCCGCGAGGACACGGGATCGTCCGTGCGCCAGGCCAGCAGCACCGCGCCGTGCATGGCCAGCATCACCACGCTCAGCACGCCCGCCAGCAACGCGAAAGGCATGAACAGCTGGAAGAAGTGCCCTTCGTACATCGGACGCAGCGTCATCGCGTCATACGTGAACGGCACGCCGAGGATGATGTTGCCCATCGCCACACCGAACACCAGCGACGCCACCACACCCGAGAAGCACAGCACGGCGTCCCAACGGTTGCGCCAGCGTGTGTCTTCCATCTTGCTGCGGTACTTGAAGCCCACCGGCCGCAGGATCAGCGCCAGCAGCACCAGCATCATCGCCAGATAAAAGCCCGAGAACGACGCGGCATACAGCAACGGCCATGCAGCAAAGATGGCGCCGCCCGCGGTGATGAGCCAGACCTGGTTGCCTTCCCAGACCGGCCCCACCACGTTTATCACGATGCGGCGCTCAGTGTCGGTCTTGGCGACCACCGGCAACAGTGCGGCCACGCCCAGGTCGAAGCCGTCCATGACGGCAAAGCCGATGAGCAAGGCGCCCATCAGCACCCACCACACCACGCGCAGCGTGCCGTAGTCGAAAGGAATAAGGGTATCCATTTGCGTTTCTCCCCTTACGCGCGCACGGCGGCGTGGACCGGATCGGCGGCGGCATCGCCCGGCGCCGGCCCGTCGGATTTCGGTCCGGCCTTGATGGCATGCAGCATGACCTTCACGCCGATGATGAGCAGGATCGTGTACAGCACCAGGAAGATCGTCAGACTGATGACCAGGTCGGTGATGGTGAGGCCCGATGCCGCGTAATACGTGGGCAGCACGCCTTCGATCACCCAGGGCTGGCGGCCATATTCGGCGACGAACCAGCCGCTTTCGATGGCGATCCACGGCAGCGGCAGGCTCCACAGCGCCACCTTGAGCAGACGGGGACTGCTATCCAGACGGCCGCGCGACGCAAGCCAGAACGCCACGCCGAAGAACACGATCAGGTACATGCCCACCGCGACCATGATGCGGAACGCCCAGAACAGCGGCGCCACCGTCGGCACGGTATCGATCGCGGCCTGCTTGATGTCCGCTTCGGTGACCTTGCTGACGTCTGGTTGATAGCGCTTGACCAGCAGCGCATAGCCCAGATCCGGCCAGGTCTTGTCGAACACCATGCGCGCATCGACGTCCTTGGGATTGGCGCGGATCTTCTGCAAGGCCTCATACGCCACGAGGCCGTCGCGGATGCGGTTCTCGGCGCGCAGGATAAGGTCGTTGATGCCCAGCAGCGGCGTGGTCAGCGAACGCGTGCCGATGATGCCCATGACATAGGGAATCTCGATCGCGAAATCGTTGCGGCGCTCGGCCTGGTTCGGGATGGCGAACAGATTGAAGGACGCGGGCGCAGGCTCGGTGTGCCACATGGACTCCATGGCCGCGATTTTCATCTTCTGATGTTCGGTGGTGAGATAGCCGCTTTCGTCGCCCAGGACGACCACCGACAGGGCGCCGGCCAGACCGAAGCTGGCCGCCACCGCCATCGAGCGCTTGGCCAGGTCGATATGACGGCCGCGCAGCAGATACCAGGCGCTGATCGACATGACGAACATGGCGCCCGCCACGTAACCGGCGCTGACGGTGTGCACGAACTTGGCTTGCGCGACCGGATTGAAGATGACCGCGGCAAAGTCGGTCATTTCCATGCGCATCGTGTCGGGATTGAAGATCGCACCGACCGGGTTCTGCATCCAGCCGTTGGCGATCAGGATCCACAGGGCCGAGAAGTTCGTGCCGAAGGCCACCAGCCAGGTCACGGCCAGGTGGCTGACCTTGGACATGCGGTTCCAGCCGAAGAAGAACAGGCCGACGAAGGTGGCTTCCAGGAAGAACGCCATCAGCCCTTCAAGCGCCAACGGCGCGCCGAAGATGTCGCCCACGTAGTGGCTGTAGTAGGACCAGTTCATGCCGAACTGGAACTCCATCACGACGCCGGTGGCCACGCCCAGCGCGAAGTTGATGCCGAACAGCGTGCCCCAGAACATCGTCATCTTTTTCCAGATGGGGCGGCCGGTCATGACGTACACGCTTTCCATGATGGCCAGGATGAACGACAGGCCAAGCGTGAGCGGGACAAAAATGAAATGGTAGAGCACGGTCGCGGCGAACTGGAACCGCGAGAGATTCACGACATCGAGATCAATCATGAGGCTGCTCCCAAGGCATCGACGCGCTGCGGCAACCGGCATGGTTCCCAGGCCGTCTAACGCGCCATGTTAGGGGCGTTGCATACAACTTCATAGAGGTTTCCTGAAAAATCGAGGCGTGAAGGTCAACCCTTGCCCCGCAATTTGCCGGCGAATCCCAGCACCTTCTGCACCTTGGAACCAAGTTTCATGAGGCTTTGGAGGGTTTCGGGCGGCAGCCGTTGAACCTCATCGAACCACCCGGTGGATAGTTCGATGAGCTCCAGCATTTCGGTCATTCGTTGCTGCGCGTAGGCCTCGTCGGGCCCGGACGGCGACTCCAGCAGCTGATCGCGCAGGAGCGTGAGGGTGGGATCGATTTCGCGCTTGCGCTTCTCTTCCATAAGGATGCGGAAGATCTCCCAGACGTCCTTGGGGGTCTCGAAGTAGTCGCGGCGGTCGCCCACCTGATGGATCAGCTTGACCAGGCGCCAGGATTGCAACTCTTTGAGGCCCAGGCTGACGTTCGAGCGCGAAAAGCCCAGGGCGTCGGCGATGTCGTCGGCGTTCAGGGGCTGCGGGGCGAGAAACAGCAAGGCGTAGATCTGGCCGACCGTGCGATTCACGCCCCAGCGGCTGCCCATTTCACCGAAGTGCAGGACGAAACGTTCAATTTGGGGGGAAAGCGCCATGACGATCAGCCAGTAACACAACGCGCGTTCTGCACGACATATGCAGTTACGTTGCTTTCAGAAATTTCTGAAATTATCGAACAAACGATGAGAAAGCGCAAACCATGCTTGCTACAGGGGCGAAGACGCAAACCAACGCCATTCAGAGGGCGCCGCAGGCAAATTAGCCGCCGAAAGTGACAGCCATACAACACTTGGGAGCTCGGCAGACAGCAAAAACGCCACCGGCCGGGTGGCGGGTGGCGTTCGTGGGGCAGAAAAAAAGGCCGGGGGACGGCGGGCGTTACCCCGTCTGCGAGGCGGGATTCAAGACAATCAGCCGGCCTTGACGGTCACGGCGGCGGAGACGCGCTTGGCCTTGGCGCGGGCGGCGGCAACGTCTTCGGCCACAGCCAGGCCCACACCCATTCGGCGCTTGACGAAGGATTCGGGCTTGCCGAAGAGACGGATGTCCGTGCCGGGCTCGGCCAGCGCCTCGGCCACGCCATGGAACGACACCGCCTGAGCCTCCACGCCGCCGTAGATGACGCTGCTGGCGCCAGGCTGACGCAGGCTGGGGTCGACCGGCAGCCCCAGCAGCGCGCGGGCGTGCAGTTCGAATTCGTTCTGCACCTGGGTGATCATGGTGACCATGCCGGTGTCGTGCGGACGCGGACTGACCTCGGAGAACCAGACCTGGTCGCCGGCCACGAAGAGCTCGACGCCGAAGATGCCCAACCCGCCCAATTCGGACGTGACGGCCAGCGCGATGTCGCGAGCGCGCTGCAGCGCCGCGGGCGACATGGGGTGCGGCTGCCAGCTTTCGACATAGTCGCCGTCGACCTGTTTGTGGCCGATGGGTTCGCAGTAACGGGTCTCGACCTGGCCGCTGGCGCCGCGGGCGCGCACGGTCAGAAGCGTGATTTCGTAATCGAAGCGGATAAAGCCTTCGACGATGGCGCGTCCGCCCCCGACCCGCCCACCTTCCTGAGCATAACGCCAGGCGGAGGCCACGTCGTCGGCGTTTTTGATGACCGACTGACCCTTGCCCGAGGAAGACATGACCGGCTTGATGACGCACGGATAGCCGATGCCGCCGTCGATGGCCTGGCGCAGCTCTTCCTCTGTGTCGACAAAGCTGTACGGCGATGTCGGCAAGCTCAGGGTCTCGGCTGCCAGGCGGCGGATGCCCTCGCGGTTCATGGTGAGCTGGGCCGCGCGGGCCGTCGGGGTGACCCGCGCCACGCCGGCCGCTTCCAGTTCCACCAGCAAGCTGGTGGCAATGGCCTCGATTTCGGGGACAATAACGTCCGGCCGCTCTTGCTCGATGATCTGCCGCAGCGCTTGCGGGTCCGTCATCGAGACCACATGCGCCCGGTGCGCCACCTGATGGCCCGGCGCGTCGGCATACCGATCCACCGCAATGACTTCGACGCCCAGGCGCTGCAGGGCGATGATGACCTCTTTGCCCAGTTCGCCGGAGCCCAACAGCATGACGCGGGTGGCCAGGGGGGACAGTGGCGTGCCAAGGACGGGACTGGAAATACTGGACATGGAGCGGGCCTGGAAGGAAAGTGTGAAAGCCGTTGAAAGACTCGCCAGAATGCCATACGCCCCTGCGCGGGGCAAACTAGCATACTGAGATTAAAATCCGCCCCATGACCGACCATCCCACCTCCTCGTCCGGCACCGCGCTGGCATCTGCGCGCAGGACGTTACAGATTGAAAGCCAGGGCTTGCTGGACCTGTCTGCCCGGCTGGATGACAGCTTCACGCAGGTCGTCGACCTGCTGCTTGCGTGCCGCGGCCGGGTGGTCGTCAGCGGAATCGGAAAAACGGGACACATCGCCCGCAAGATCGCCGCGACGCTGGCCTCCACTGGCACGCCCGCCTTCTTCGTGCATGCCGCCGAGGCCGTCCATGGCGACCTGGGCATGATCACCCGCGACGACGTGCTCATCGCCATCTCCTATTCGGGCTCAGGCGAGGAACTGCTGACCATCCTCCCCGTGGTGCGCCGCATGGGCGCCGGCCTGGTGGCGATCACCGGCAACCCGCAATCCGAACTGGCCCGCCAGGCCGACATCCACCTGGATGCCAGCGTGGCGCAAGAGGCCTGCCCGCTGAACCTG
>DMTA01000162.1 GCA_003454835.1 Achromobacter sp.
CTGGAAATTGGGGTCGGCGGCCGCGACCACGGCGGGCGTGGCGATGGCGTTGCCGGCGGTGGTGCCGGCTGCGAAGCCCAGGCCGCTCTTGCCGCCGCGGCGCAGGATGATGCGATAGCCCAGATAGACCAGGCCGCCGGTGATCGGGCTGATGATCAGGCCCAGGATCAGGCCGCTGATCCCGCCGCCGACCACGGCGGACAGGTTGATGCCGGTGCCCAGCGCGAAGGCGAAGAACGGGATGACGATGTTGGGAACGGGCTTGAGCACGTCACGCCACTTGGGGTCCAGGTTGCCGACGACCACGCCCAGCAGGAAGGGCACCAACGCCGCCACCAGGGCGATCATCGGAATGTCGGCCAGGCCCGACGCGCCCAGGAACAGCAGGCTGAAGAACGGGCCGTCGTTGACCGCGCTGGCGACGTAGGCGCCGCGGTCGCGAGCATCGCCGTACTGGCCGGTGTAGGCCAGCCACAGGCCGCCGTTGCTGTTGTCGAACGCGGCCAGCAGGGCCAGGATCGACACGCCCCACAGACCGTCCAGACCGACGTAGCTGCCCAGGATGATGATGAGCGTGGCGGGCACGAGCGTCTTCATCAGCAGGATGGTGCCGGCGGTCGCCAGGATCGGGCCGCCGGTGCGGGCGTTCACGTGCGTGCCGGTTGCGAAGATCAGCAGCGCGATCAGCGGCAGGGCGCTGTTCTTGAAGAGGGCGGTGGTGAAGCCGCCGATGGCGAGCGCATCAGGGGCGAAGGTGCCGATCAGGGAACCCAGGATCAGCGGCACCAGCATCAATCCACCAGGGATTTTCTGCATCGTGCCAAAAAAGGGCGAGCGGGTAGTTGCGGTCGACACTATCGAGGTCTCCAGGACGATTTTTCTGGGTTGCAGACGTTCATGCGCGCGTCTGTCGGACGGGTGAAAAAATCGTAGTGTACACCTGTACGTACAGCATGTACGTACAGGTTGACCTCAATATTTGTCCCGGATATGGGGACGGTTTCTTCGTCAGAAGCGGTAGGCGCCGCTCAACATGACCGTGCGGCGCGCGCCGTAGAAGCAGTCGCCACGATCCAGGCAGACCACTTCGTACGTGCGGTCCGCGATGTTGTTCACGTTAAGCGCATACCGCCACGGGCCGTTGGTGTAGCTGACCATCGCATCGAACAGCGTGACCGAGGGCGTCTCCGGCGCACCGCCATCGCGGAACTTGGACAGGAAGCGCGCGCCGGCGCCGACCGCGAAGCCGGGCTGACCCGCCAGCGCGAAGCGGTACTTGCTCCACAGCGACACCATGTGCTTTGGCATGCCTTCAAGCTGCGGATCGATGTCGGTGTAGATGTAGTTGGCGATCACGTCCACGTTCTGGGTGACACGCCCGCGCATCTCCAGTTCGACGCCGCGCGTGCGCGTCTTGCCCGCCTGGATCTGATTGTTGGGATTGTCCGGGTCGTTGGTCTGGCGGTTGCTTTCGCGCAGGTCGTACGCCGCTGCCGTGAATTCCAGGTCGGCGCCCGGCGGCATGTACTTCAGGCCCAGTTCCCACTGCTTGCCGCGCATGGGCTTCCAACGCTGGTCGTAGAAGTCCGCGCCCGCGATGGGGGTGAAGGACTCGCTATAGCTCACGTACGGCGACCAGCCGTTGTCGGCCGCGTACATCAGGCCGAAGCGCTTGGTGGTGGCCTGGTCGGTTTCCTTGTCCTGGCCCTCGGCCGTGCTTTCGACGCGATCACGGCGGATGCCGGCCAGCAGGATCCAGTTCTTGTCGAACGTGATCTGGTCCTGCGCATAGAAGCCCAATTGCTGCTGTCGCTGCTTGGGCGAGTCGCTCAGCGTGTAGTCCGGCGCGTTGCCATACACCGGGTGGTACAGGTTCAGCGGCGACCCCAGCCCGCTGTCCGATTGGCTGGTTTCGCGGTAGCGCGTGTAGTCCATGCCGAAGATGACGGTGTGCTGCGTGCGGCCCCAGTTCAGCTTGCCTTCCAGGTTCTGGTCGGCCAGCAGCGTGCGCATACGGGGCTTGTTGATGTAGTAGTAGCGGTCGACGGTGGTCTGTTCGGGGTCGATGTAGGAATCGCCGCGGCGGTCGCCATACACGTTCGGGTACAGCGATTTGTAGTCGACGCTGCTGACCGTGTTTCGGAAGCTCTGGCGGACCTTCCAGGTGTCGTTGAACTTGTGTTCGAACAGCCAGCCGACGTTGAATTGCTCGGTGTCGTAGGTGTCAAAGCCCGGTTCGCTGGCAAAACGGCGCGTCGGGATGCGGCCGTTGGGATTGTGGTCCACGGTGCCGCTCCAGGGCAGGAACGATTGCGTCGTGCCGGACCGGTCCTTCTGCCATGAGGCCTGCAGCGTCAGCGAGGTGGCCGCGCTGGGTTGCCACGTGAGCGACGGCGCGAGGAACATCCGGTCGTCCTGCGCGTACTGCACCTGCGTGTCGCTGTCGCGGCCCAGCGCCACCACGCGATACAGCCACTGGCCGTCCTCGGTCAGCGGGCCGGTGATGTCGGCCTGGATCTCGCGGCGGTTGAAGTTGCCCAGCTGCACACCGATTTCGCCCTGCTGCTCGGCCTGCGGGCGTTTGCTGACCAGGTTGACGATGCCGCCCGTGCTGCCCTGTCCGTACAGCATCGACGACGGGCCGCGCAGCACCTCGACGCGTTCGAGGCCGTAAACCTCGGTGCGCGGGTTGTTGAAACTGAAGAACTGGCGCAGGCCGTCCAGGTATTGCACGGGCTCCACACCACGCACGCGCACGTAGTCGCCGCGGTTGTCCACGCCGTAGGCGTTGGGCCGCACGCCGGCCGCGTAGTTCATCGTGTCCTGCACGTTCTGCGAACCCTGGTCGATGATCTGCTCGCGCGGGATCACGGTGATGGCCTGGGGGGTCTCGGACAGCGGCGTGTCGGTCTTGGTGCCGGTGGCGCTGCGCCGCGCCACGTAGCCGTCGACGGGACCGGTGGCAGTTTCCCCGGTGCCAAGCACCTGGACGGCCGGCAGGGTGGCGGGCTGTTCGGGC
>DMTA01000163.1 GCA_003454835.1 Achromobacter sp.
CTGCGCGACAAGGCCATGCCGGATCTGCAGCGCCAGGCCAGGGCGGCCGGCCGCGGGCTTTGGGCGCGCCCGGATCCCATGCAGCCCTGGAAATGGCGCTACGACTGCTGGCGGCAGCGGCAGTGCGGCTGAGCGCCGCCATCCCGACCCGCTCCCGCCCGATTTGCCCGGGGCGCCTCTAAGGGCATGCCGGGGTACTTCCCCGGCCCCCCATTTGCTATCCTCTGTCGCTACGAAACGAAGGGAAGGTTTCCATGGGTGTATTGAAGCGGCTCTGGGCGTCGGCCATGCTGCTGTCGCTGGCGTTGGCGGGCTGCTCGCAAGAAAGCCCCATCAACAGCCCCTATCCAACCGGCGCCGAAAGCCAGAACACGCTGTATTCCGCTTTCGTCAAACGATCCCCCAAGTACCTCGACCCGGCCAGCTCATATTCCGGCGACGAAACCCCATATACCTACAACATCTATGAGCCGCTCTACGGGTATCACTACCTGAAGCGGCCCTATGAACTGATCCCGCGCGCGGCGGCGTCGATCGATCCGCCGGTGTACCTGGACAAGGACGGCAACACGCTGCCCGCGGATGCGCCGGGCGAGCAGATCGCGCAAAGCATCTACGACATCAAGATCCGGCCCGGCATCCGCTTCGCGCCGCATCCCGCCTTCGCCCGCAAGCCGGACGGCAGCTACGCCTACTTTCCGCTGGCGCCTGGCGAACTCGACGACAAGTTCTACATTCCCGATTTCCCGCTGACGGGCACGCGCGAGCTCACCGCCGACGACTACGTCTATGCGTTCCGGCGCCTGGCCAGCCCGCGGGTGGTGTCGCCCATCTATTCGCTGATGGCCGAGCACGTGCAGGGCCTCAAAGATTACGGCGACCGGCTGCGCAAGCGCGACCAGGAACTGCGGCGCGACGTCCCCGGCGGCGCGGGCGCGTCGCCCTGGCTGGACCTGCGCGAAGACGACGGTTTCAAGGGCGTCGAGGCGCTGGATGCCCACACGCTGCGGATCCGCGTCGACGGCAAGTATCCGCAGTTCAAGTATTGGCTGGCCATGACCTTCACCGCGCCCATCCCGTGGGAAGCGGACCGTTTCTACAACCAGCCCGGCATGGCCGCGCACGATCTGTCGCTGAACACCTGGCCGGTGGGCACCGGGCCGTACATGCTGGTCGAATCGCTGCAAAACCGCCGCCACGTGCTGGGCCGCAATCCCAACTACCACGGTGAACCCTATCCCTGCGAAGGCGAACCCGGCGACAAGGCGGCGGGCCTGCTGGCCGACTGCGGCAAGCCCACGCCCTTCATCGACCGCGCCGAGTTCAGCGTCGAAAAGGAAGCCATTCCGCTGACCGGCAAGTTCATGCAGGGCTATTACGATGTGCCGCAGATCGAGCGCGGCGAATACGGCGTGGCCATGCTCGTGGCGGCCGGCGACAGCCAGGACAAGGCGCGCAAGTATCAAGAGCACGGCATCAAGCTGCCGACCACGGTCGAGACCGCCAACTGGTACATGGGCTTCAACTGGCTGGATCCGGTGGTGGGCAAGGGCGACACGCCCGAGCAGCAGGAACGCAACCGCAAGCTGCGCCAGGCCATCAGCATCGCCTTCGACTGGGAAGAGTACGTGGCAGTGTTCGAAAACAGCCAGGCGTCGGTGGCGTATGGCCCGGTGCCGCCCGGCGTGCTGGGCTACCGCGATCCGCCCGAAGGCATCAATCCCGTCGTGTACGACCTGGTCGACGGCAAACCCGTGCGCAAGTCCCTCGACGTGGCCAAGCGCCTGCTGGCCGAGGCCGGCTACCCGGACGGCCGCAACGCGCAGACGGGCGCGCCGCTGGTGCTGTATTTCGATTCCATGTCAGGCGGCGGCTCCAACCCGCAGTCCGACTGGATGCGGCGCCAGCTTGCCAAGATCGGCGTGCAGCTCGACGTGCGCGCCACCGACTACAACCGCTTCCAGGACAAGATGCTGCGCGGCGCCGCGCAGATCTTCCTGTGGGGCTGGAACGCCGACTACCCCGACGCCGAGAACTTCCTCTTCCTCTTGTACGGCCCCAACGCCAAGGCCAAGGGCGGCGGCGAAAACGCGGCCAACTACGCCAGCCCCGAGTTCGACAAGCTGTTCGAACAGATGAAATTCCTGGACGACGGCCCCGAGAAGGCCGCGCTGATCGCCGACATGATCGCCGTCGTCCAGCGCGACGCGCCGTGGATGTTCGGCTACTTCCCGATGTCGGGCGGGGCCTACCAGCAGTGGGTCGGCAACGCCAAACCTACCCAGATGGTGCGCAACACGCTGCAGTACATGAAGATCGACCCGGCACTGCGGCAGCAGAAGATCGACGAATGGAACTCGCCCATCTGGTGGCCGATCGGTGTCTTCGTCCTGCTGCTGGCGCTGGCGATCTGGCCTTCGTACGTGGCGCTCAAGCGGCGTGAACGCCAGACGGCGTTTGTGCCGCCCGAACGCAAGGAGCATCAATCATGATCGGCTATGTCATTCGCCGGCTGTTGTATGGCGTGCTGATTCTGATCGGCGTCAATCTCTTTACCTTCATCCTGTTCTTCGCGGTGAACACGCCCGACGACATGGCGCGGCTGGCCATTGGCGGCCAGCGCGTCAGCCAGGATGCGGTCGAGAAATGGAAGGCCGAGCGCGGCTACGACAAGCCGCTGTTTTTCAATGCCGAGGCCCAGGGCACGGCGCAGCTCACGGACACGGTGTTCTACCGGCGTTCGGTGCCGCTACTGGTGATGGATTTTGGCGCGTCGGATGGCGGCCGGGACATCGGCCGCGAGATCAAGACACGGATGGGACCCAGCCTGGCGCTGGCGGTGCCCACGTTTTTCCTGGGACTGTTCGCCAGCATCGTGTTCTCGCTGACGCTGGTGTATTTCCGGGCCACGCGGCTGGACTTCTGGGGCGTCGTGCTGTGCGTGATGCTGCTGTCGATATCCAGCCTGTTCTACATCATTGCGGGCCAATGGCTGTTTGCAAAGCTGCTGCGGCTGGTGCCGTTCTCGGGCTATTCGGGCGGACTGGACGTGATCAAGTTCCTGGCGCTGCCGGTGCTGGTGGCGATCGTGTCGCGGCTGGGACCCGAAGCGCGCTTCTACCGCACGCTGTTTCTTGAAGAGATCGGCAAGGATTACGTGCGCACCGCGCGCTCCAAGGGCCTGGCCGAACGCGTCGTGCTGTTCCGCCACGTGCTGCGCAACGCCATGCTGCCCATCCTGACCAGCACGGTCGCCGCGCTGCCGCTGCTCTTCATGGGCAGCCTGATCGCCGAATCGTTCTTCGGCATTCCGGGGCTGGGCAGCTACACCATCGACGCCATCAACGCGCAGGACTTCTCCATCGTGCGCGCCATGGTGTTCCTGGGCGCGGCGCTTTATATCGTGGGGCTGATCCTGGCCGACATTTCCTACACGCTGGCCGATCCCCGCGTGCGTTTCGAGTAGCCGCCATGCCCAAGTTCGTCTTTCTCTGGACCGATATCGCGCTGTGGCTGATGGTGGCGGGCGCGCTGGCCTACGTCTGGCACGTGCGCCGCAGTCCCAATCTGCGCGCCACCTGGGCGCGGGTGGCCCGCGACACGCCCGCCATGTGTTCGGCCGTCATCCTGGTTGCCTTTTCGGTGGTCGGCCTGCTGGATTCCGTCCACTACCGTCCGCTGCTGCCGCCCGCGCCTGGCGCCGCCGCCGACGCCCCGCCGGTCTACGCG
>DMTA01000165.1 GCA_003454835.1 Achromobacter sp.
TTGGGCACGGCGTGCCGGGGATGGCGGCCGCCAGGCGCAACGGGTGCGCTGACCGCCACCAGCTTGTCGGCGCCCACGCGCCGGCAGCGATAGTTGGGATTGTCGATCTTGGCGTACAGCGGTTCGTGCGCATGGCACAGCAGGAAATCGACCTCGCCGTCCTCCAGCATGTCCACGCCGTAATTCAGCGTGGTGGTGATCACCTTCAATTGAAACGCGGGCAGGCTGCGCTGCACGCCGGCCATCAGCCCCGGCAGCACGGAGTGCGCCAGCGTCTTGCCTGATGCGATGGTGATCTTGCGGGCGCGTTCCTGCTCGGGTTTTTGCAGCGTTTCTCGCGTCTCGTGCAGGATGTCCAGCACGTCGATGGCGGCCGCCAGGACACTGCGGCCGGCGGCGTTCAGGGTGGACACCTGGTGGCCGCGCTCGACCAGCGGCACGCCCGCCCAGTCCTCAAGCGCCTTGATGCGGCGCCCGAACGCCGGGTGCGTCACGTTGCGCGACTCTGCGGCCTGAAACAGGTTGCGTGACTTCGACAGCGCGACGAAGTCTTCCAGCCATTTGATATCCATGCGTCTTCTCCTGCCCCGCCCCATGTCTGTCCGGGGCTGGATGCGTGTTTGCCAGCGGCTCATCGTCTGTGCCGATTCAGCACAACGAGTGCGCATTTTGCACAAGACAGAAACACCTTGCAACTAATATTCCGGCAACCACCCCTGGAAAACCCTATGACCGACACGCCTGTCCAGCTCAAGTCAATCCGCAGTCATTACCTTGGCGGCGTCGAAGTCGTGGCCGGTGGCCTGCCGATGCAGCAGCAAAAGGTGGTCGGCAACGCGTCGCCCCGGCTGATCGACATGAATGGCGGCTACAGCGCCGGCCAGTTGTATGTGCAGGAGTACCGGCTGGCCCAGCCGACTCAGCCCTACCCTGTGCTGCTCTGGCACGGCGGCGGCATGACGGGCGCGCAGTGGGAAAGCACGCCGGACGGCCGCGACGGCTGGCTTTGGCGTCTGCTGCAGGCCGGTTATGACGTCTTCGTGTCCGACGCGCCGGAGCGCGGTCGGGCCTCGTGGGCGATGTTTCCCGAAGTCTACGACTCGGCCCCGATCTTCCGATCCAAGGAAGAAGCGTGGCGGCTGTTCCGCATCGGCCCGGAGGCGGGCTATGCGCGTGCCGGCGAACCGCGCCAACCCTATCCGGGCCAGCAGTTTCCCGTCGACGCGTTCGACACCTTTTCCAAGCAGTTCGTGCCGCGCTGGCTGACGCACGGCGACATGGCGCTGGACGCCTATCGCGCGCTGCTCGACTTCGCGGGCCCCTGCATCCTGATTGGACATAGCCAGGGCGGCGGTTTTGCCACGCAGCTTGCCCAGGAATACGCCGCGACGGTGCGTGCCGTCGTGGCGGTCGAGCCCACCGGCACCCCGGCCCAGGCCACCTGCGAATTGCCCCCGCAACTCCTGGTCTGGGGCGATCACTTCACCGCGGACGACACCTGGCAGCGCTACCGCGCCCAGACGGACGCCTATTGGAACGCCCTGCGCGCGGCCGGCCAACGCGCCGACGTGCTGGACCTGCCCGCTGCCGGCATCGCCGGCAACTCGCACTTCTGCATGCTGGATCGCAACAGCGACCACATTGCCGGATTGATCGTCGATTGGCTCGATCGCAGCCTCGACTAACCTTCTCGTGGAGATACAGATGACCCTGAAGAAACCCACCATCGCCCTGGCGCTCCTGACCGGCGCCACGCTGGCGGCCGGCGCTTCGGCCCAGCAGTCCGACTACCCGAGCAAGCCCATCCGCATGATCGTGCCGTTCGCCCCGGGCGGCACCGCCGACATCATCGGCCGCGTCTTCGCCGCGCAACTGGGCACCGAACTCGGCGTCACGGTGGTGGTCGAGAACAAGGCCGGCGCGGGCGGCTCGATCGGCACGCGCTACGTCGCCGACGCCGCACCTGACGGCTACACCATCCTGCTGGCCTCCTCCAGCACCCACGGCACGAACCCCGCCGTCTACAAGAACCTGACGTACGACGCGTCGCAGGATTTCACGGCCATCACGCAACTGGTCACCGTGCCCGGCGTACTGAGCGTCACCAAGGACTTCCCCGCCGCCGACCTGAACGCGCTGATCGCGCAATCGAAGGCCAATCCGGACAAGTACACGTACGCGTCGTCCGGCGCGGGCGGCCTGGGCAACCTGGCGATGGAACTGATGAAGTCGATGACGGGTGCGCACCTCATGCACATCGCCTATCGCGGCGCGGGTCCCGCCTTTACCGACGTGATCAGCGGCCAGGTGTCGATGATCTGGGAACCGGTGCCGGCCTCGCTGCCGTACATCAAGAGCGGCCAGATCCGCCCGATCGCCATTGCCGCCGACGTGCGCTCGCCGGAACTGCCCGACACGCCGACCTTCAAGGAAGCCGGCCTGTCGCGCTATGAAGCCAATGCATGGAATGGCCTGCTGGCCCCGAAGAACTTGCCCGAAGCCGTGAAGACCAAGCTGCACGACGCCTCGGTCAAGGCGCTGAACACGCCGGAAGTGAAGGCCAAGATGGCCAGCCTGGGCGGCACCGTGGTGGCCGGCTCGTCGGACGCCTTCCAGCAAGTGATCGCCAGCGACGTGAAGAAGTGGAAGAACGTCGCCAACGACGCCAAGATCCAGCTCGACCAGTAATGCAAAAGGCCCCGGCGCGTTGCGTCGGGGCCTTGCGTGGTTCATGCAAGCCGGCCTTCGAGGCCGGCTTTTTGCTGGACCGTAACTTCGCTAAGCGGAATCAGGCGCCGATGAGCGCCGGCTCGCCGCCGCGGTTGTCCAGCGCGGGGGCGTCGGCGTCGATCACCCGGCCGGATTGCAGCTTGAACACCGCAACCGCGTCGCGCAGGCGCTGCGCCTGCGTTTCCAGCGATGCCGCCGAGGCCGCGGCCTCTTCGACCAGCGCCGCGTTCTGCTGCGTCACGCTGTCCATCTGCGAGACGGCGCGGTTGACCTGATCGATGCCGGTGGCCTGCTCTTCCGATGCCGCCGAGATCTCGGCCATCAGGCTGGTCACGCGCTGCACGGATTCAACGATCTCGCGCATCGTGGCGCCGGCGTTTTCCACTTGCTCCGAACCGACGCCGACCTTCTGCGCGGAGTCTTCGATGAGCTGCTTGATTTCCTTGGCGGCGGCGGCGCTGCGCTGTGCGAGCGTGCGTACTTCGCTGGCCACGACCGCAAAACCCTTGCCCTGCTCGCCGGCACGCGCGGCCTCGACCGCCGCGTTGAGCGCCAGGATGTTGGTCTGGAACGCGATGCCGTCGATCACACCCACGATATCGGCGATGCGCGACGAGCTGCCCGAAATCGCGTGCATGGTTTCCACCACGCTGGAAACGGCCTCGCCGCCACGCTGAGCAACCGCCTGCGACGCGGCGACCATGCGGTTGGCTTCGCGTGCGGTGTCGGCATTCTGCTTCACGGTGGTGGCCAGCTCTTCCATGCTGGCCGCGGTTTCCTCGAGCGACGCCGCCTGCTCTTCGGTGCGGCTGGACAGATCGGTATTGCCGGACGAAATTTCGCGCGCGCCGACGTTGATCTCGTCAACGCCGCGACGCACGGCCGACACGGTACGCACCAGGCTGTCCTGCATGGCCTTGAGGGCGCCGATCAGCGCGCCGATTTCGTTCTTGCCCATATCCGCCACCCGGCGCGTCAGGTCGCCTTCTGCAATGCGGCGGAAGACTTCACCCGCTTCCAGCAGCGGACGCACGATCATGCGGCGGATCAACACGTGCGCCCCCACTGCCATCAGGAGGCCCAGCGCCAGAATGCCGGCCAGCAGCGAGCTGAACAGGGTGTGGAACATCGAGATTTCGTCCATGACCGTCTGGCCGGTGCTTTCGGCACGCTGCACGAAGGCGTCACGCTCGCTCACGAGGCGTTCCTGCACGGCCTGCGTGCCCTGCTTGAAGTAGGCGTCCATGTCGCCGGCTTCGAGGACACGACCCACGTTCTGCAGGTTGGTGCTGAGCTTGGTGTAGGCGTCGATGATGGCGGCGGACTCCGCCTTTTCCTCAGCGGACAGGCTGCCGGAGAAGCCTTGGAAGGCACGATCGGCCGACACGATGCGCTGACGCGCGGCCTGGAGCGAGCTCTTGTCGTCGGTGTTGCCCTGCGCGACGCGCGTGGCGTAGCGGCTCAGGTCCGTGCGGGCCGCGACGAGCGACAGCGACGCGGAATTGACCGCGTTGACCTGCAGCGCCGACAAGCGATACAGCTGCTCGACATCGTGGTTGGTCTGCCGCAGGGCAACGAAGCCCATGCCGCCAATCACCAGCTGGAAGGTGAAAAATATCGCGATGATTCCCAATAGCACCGTCGCGATGCGTGTGTTCCTGAACATTGGCCATTCTCCAAAAGGGTGGCGGCAGACGAGCGTCGACCCCGATTTGCTGCGCCGCGCACGAACCGGGCGCGGGCAGGGAGAATTATTCAGTGAAGTCAATATATTTCAAGCAGTAACACACCTGGATTTGCGGCGGTTATTCGCTTGATTGGAACAAGGGCGATGTGATAAGGGTTTACCCGAATCATCCGGCGCGGCGACTGGCGCCGCGCGTATTCACGACTGGTTGACGACCAGACGCACGAGGATGCGGCGTCCGGATTCCTGACGTTCGAGCACCAGTAGTTGCGGGCCCTTGGCGTCGTAACGGGAGAGCTTGGCGCGCCAACCGCCCTGCTCGAATGCCACGGGACGGCCCAGCTCGTCGCGGTTCACGTCGGTGGCCTCGGGGTCTGCCGGCAGCTTGCCGCGCAGCCAGTCGCGCAATCCGGACACGGGCATGCTGCTGCCCAGCGCGTCTTCGGCGAGCGCATCCGGGTTGTCCGCGACCAGCCGCGTGCCGTCGGCCTTGGTCAGGCTGGCGGCGCCGGGGGTGCCTTCCACGCGCGCTTCGGTCGAGCCCAGCGGGTTGGTCAGATCCAGCACATAGCGGCGGCCATCGTCGGACCAGGAAAAACCGCCCTGGACCGCGTTCTGCTTGCCGCTTTCTTCGTTGACGGTGATGGCAAAGCGCCCGATGCGCGAAAACGCATCGGCGCTGGCGCCTTCGATCGGCTTGGGCAAGGACGTGCATGCCGCCAGCGTGAAGGCCAACAGCGCCATTGCCATCCAGCGCAGGCTGGCCGTGGCGCCGCGCAATCCTGCAAATGCTGCCGTCACAGGCGGACCCCCAGACGCTTCACGACCTCTTGAACCGTCTTGTTCTTGGGATCCTTCTGCAGGGCCGCGCGCAGCAGGTCCATGGCCTGATCGCGCTTGCCTTGCGCCCACAGCACTTCGGCCAGATGCGCGGCGATGTCGGCTTCGGGACGCACGCTGTAGGCGCGGCGCAGATAATCCGCGGCGGCGGTGGTGTCGCCCATGCGGAATTTGACCCAGCCCATGCTATCCAGGATGAAGGGATCGTTGGGCGACAGCTCCAGCGCCTGCGTGATCAGGTCCAGGGCCTCGGGCAGGCGCTGATTGTGGTCCGCGAGCGTGTAGCCCAGTGCGTTGTACGCATGGGCGTGGTCGGGGTCCAGCGCGATGACCTGACGCAGCATGCGCTCCAGGTCGGCCAGGCGGTTCTGGCGTTCGTACAGCATCGCCAGTTCGTATTTGATCTCGACCGTGTCCGGCAGCGCCTGGTCCGCGGCTTCCAGGGCGGTGACCGCCTGACCGATGCGCTCGGCGTCGCGCAGGATCTGCGCCTTGGTCAGCGCGCCCAAGGCGCGTTCTTCTTCGTCCTGCGGGCCGGCCGAGTCGATCATGGCCAGCGCGTCGTCCACGCGGCCGCTCTTGGCGCGCAGCGCGGCCTGCCGCATCCGCACGGAATAGCGCAGCGTGGGGTCGTCGATGCGGCCGAGTTCGGCGATGGCTTCGTCGTAATGGCCCTGGTCTTCGGCGATGCGCGCCAGCAGCACATGGGCATCGGCGGCGGCCGCGCCGGCGTCGGTGGCGCCCGGCACCGTGGCCCGCTGGCGCTGGTTCTGGACATCGAGATACTGCTGCAGCAGGGTCTTGGCCTGCGGAAGCTGCCCGGACTTGTAGGCCAGTTGCGCCTGCATGAAGAGCAGGTCGAAGTCTTCGGGCGACCGGCGCGACATGGCTTGCAGTTCAGCCAGGGCGGCATCGTAGTCGCCGCTGTCGGCCAGTTGGCCGGCCAGCATCAGGCGCACCTTGCGGGCACCCGGATTGCGGTTGATGAAGGTGCGGGCTTCGGTCTGCGCGCGCTTGGGATCGACCTTGGAACCGTACTCGAGCACACGCTGGGCGGCGCCTTCGGATTTGGGATCGGCGGCCAGCGCGGCGCGGGATTCCTGCGCGGCTCGTTCGTAGTCGCCAGCGGCAGAGGCCACGTCGGCCAACGCCAGATGCGCGGCGGGCAACTTGCGCACGCTGTCGCTCAGGGATTCGTCGAGGATGCGCAGCGCGAGGCGGCGGTCGTTCAGGCGGCTGAGCACGGCAAGCGCCTGGCCGATGGCGGCGGGCTTGTCGCGCGAGGAATCGATGCGTTTGCGCAGCGCCTGGGCCAGCCCCTTGGTTTGGCCATTGGCGGCCGCCAGCGCCAGCTCGGTGGAGCTGGCTTCGACGTCGTTGGGAGCCAGACGGGCCCAGACGCGGGCGGCGTCCAGCGCGCCGGGCAGGTTGCCGCCGGCAAGCTGGAATTCAAGGCCGCGTCGGGCCAGGCGGGGATCGCCGGTGTCACGGGCCAGACCGACCATGGTGGTGGCGGCGGTGCCGTACATGCCCCGTTGGGCGGCGATTTCGGAAGCCAGTACGCGGTAGAAGATGTCGCCGGTCAGCGACACATAGGGAAGTTGGCCTGGGCGCAGGCGGATGACTTCGGTTTCAGGTTGGCGGCTTTGGGGAGCCATCCGGGGGCCCGTCGCATCACGCGTCCGGCCGTCGGCGGCCTGGGCCGGCGGGGCCATGATTGCTGCCAGCGCAAGCCCCAACGCGGCGATCCCGATATTCATTTGTTTAAAAGACGACTTCACGCGGCCCGTCCGGTTGATGGCACAATCTTCGTACACGCAATTGATGATCTTACACTGGCTCATGCCGGAACTGCCTGAAGTCGAAACCACGCGCCGAGGAATCGACGCCATCATCACCGGCCAGACGCTCTCGCGACTGGTCGTTCACGAACCCCGCATGCGTTGGCCCATCCCGCCGGAGCTGCCGTCCCTGATCGGCGGGCGCACGGTGCTGGAATGCGCGCGGCGCGGCAAATACCTGCTCCTGCGCTTCGAACATGGCACCCAGATCGTGCATCTGGGCATGTCGGGCTCGCTGCGCAGCGTGGCGCCCGGGGAATTCCTGCGCAAGCACGATCATGTCGAATGGATCTTCGACGGCGCGGTCCTGCGCCTGCACGATCCGCGGCGCTTTGGCGCGGTGCTGTGGCACGACGCCGCCGAAGGGCCCATCGAAGCGCACCCGCTGCTGGCCAAGCTGGGCATCGAGCCTTTCGACCCGCGGTTCGACGGGGCCTGGCTGCACCGGCATTTCCAGAACCATTCCGCCGCCATCAAGCAGGTGCTGCTGGCCGGCATGGCGGTGGTCGGCGTGGGCAATATCTATGCGTCGGAAAGCCTGTTCCGCGCCCGCATCAACCCGAAGACACCCGCAAACAAGCTGTCGCTGGCCCGGTGCGAGCGGCTCGCCGACATGGTGCGCGCCACGCTGGCCGACGCGCTGACCTCCGGCGGCAGCACGCTGCGCGACTACGTGGGCGCCAGCGGCGAGCCGGGCGCCTACTTTGAGATCCACGCGGCCGTATACGAGCGCGAAGGCCTGCCCTGCCGGATCTGCGCCACCCCGATCCGCCGTTTCGTCCAGGGGCAGCGGGCCACCTACTACTGCCCGAAATGCCAGCGGAATTAACCGATGCCGGCACTCAGCGCCCGGGCAAATCACCGCTACAACTGGGGAATTCGTTTATAGCAAACGTATTGCACGAAAACTAACGCAGGGCTATATTTCCTTCCACACACCCTATTCCTATAAAAGTGGAAGGAGCCTCCATGAGCAAGCAATTCGCCTCGCACGCGGACCTGGACGACAAGGTCGTCTCGTTCGAAAAACTGTCCGACAACGCCTATGCCTACACGGCTGAAGGCGACCCCAACACGGGCGTGATCATCGGCGACGAGGCCGTCATGGTGATCGACACCCAGGCCACTCCCGTCATGGCGCAGGACGTGATCCGCCGAATCCGCGAAGTGACGGACAAGCCCATCAAGTACATCCTGCTGTCGCACTACCACGCCGTGCGCGTGTTCGGCGCGTCGGCCTACAACGCCCAGGAAATCCTGGCCAGCCGCGACACCTACGACCTGATCGCCGAACGCGGCGAACAGGACAAGGCCAGCGAGATCGGCCGCTTCCCCCGCCTGTTCCGCAACGCCGAATCGATTCCTCCGGGTCTGGTCTGGCCGACGATGACGTTCAAGGGCGAAATGACGGTCAACCTGGGCAACCTGGAAGTCAAGCTGCTGCAGGTAGGCCGCGGCCACACCAAGGGCGACACCATCGCCTGGCTGCCCGAGCAGAAGATCCTGTTCGCGGGCGACCTGGTCGAATACCAGTCCACCCCCTACTGCGGCGACGCCTACTTCCGCGACTGGCCCACCACGCTCGACGCGCTGTCGGGCTTCGAAGCCGAAAAGATGGTGCCCGGCCGCGGCCCGGCGCTCAAGAACGCCACCGAAGTGCGCCAGGGCCTGGCCGGCACGCGCGCCTTCCTGACGGATCTGTACGGCGCCGTGAACCGCGGCGTGGCCGAAGGCAAGGACCTGAAGACGATCTACCGCGAGGTCTACGACTTCATGAAGCCGCGCTACAGCGACTGGGTCATCTTCGATCACTGCATGCCGTTCGACGTGTCGCGCGCCTTTGACGAGGCCTCGGGCCACACGCACCCGCGCATCTGGACCGACAAGCGCGACCTGGAGATGTGGGCGCAGCTGGAAGGCTGACCTTCCACAGACCCGACAAGCAGGAACCGGACACGCGCGACCCTTGCGGCGCAGCGTGTCCGCATAAATAAAAAAATGACCCACACAGGAGACAACCGTGGGAGACATCGACTTTCAGGCGATGGAGTTCGCCTATGAAAAGCACGCGGACCAGACGGCGACCGATCCGGCACGCCATCAGGTCGTGGTGGTGGGCGCCGGCCCCGTCGGCCTGACCACGGCGCTGGATCTGGCGCGCCAGGGCGTGCGCGTGGTGGTGCTGGACGACGACTACCGCTTGTCCACAGGCTCGCGGGCCATCTGCTTTTCCAAGCGCACGCTCGAGATCTGGGATCGCCTGGGCGTTGGCCAGCGCATGATCGACAAAGGCGTGTCGTGGAACGTGGGCAAGATTTTTTTCCGCGAACAGGAAGTCTGGCGGTTCGACCTGCTGCCCGAACCCGGCCACCGCCGGCCGGCCTTCATCAATCTGCAGCAGTACTACGCCGAAGGCTACCTGTACGAGCAGGCCCGCCAACAGCCCAACATCGAGCTGCGCTGGAAGAACAAGGTTGCCGGCGTCATGCAGGGCGATGACGGCGTGACGCTGACCGTCGAAACACCCGAGGGCCCATACACGCTGCACGCCGATTGGCTGATCGCCTGCGACGGCGCGCGATCGCCGGTGCGCAAGCTGATCGGCCAGGAAAGCCACGGCCGCATCTTCCGCGACCGCTTCCTGATCGCCGACGTCAAGATGACCGCGGATTTCCCGTCCGAACGCTGGTTCTGGTTCGATCCGCCCTTTCACCCCAATCAATCCGTGCTGCTGCACCGGCAGCCCGACAACGTCTGGCGCATCGATTTCCAGCTCGGCTGGAACGCCGACCCCGTCGAAGCCGTCAAGCCTGAAAACGTGCTGCCGCGCATCCGGGCGCTGCTGGGTCCGGACGCGCAGTTCGAACTGGAATGGGTCAGCGTCTACACGTTTGCGTGCGAGCGCATGGACAAGTTCCGCCACGGCCGCATCGTGTTTGCGGGCGACTCCGCGCATCGCGTATCGCCGTTTGGCGCACGCGGCGCCAACAGCGGCGTGCAGGATGCCGAGAACCTGGCGTGGAAGCTCAAGCTGGTTGTGGCGGGTCTGGCGCCCGACACGCTGATCGACAGCTACAGCGCCGAGCGCGAATTCGCGGCCGACGAGAACATCCTGAACTCGTCGCGCGCCACCGACTTCATCACCCCCAAGAGCGACATCAGCCGCAGCTTCCGCAACGCGGTACTCAATCTGGCGAAGGACCACCCGTTTGCGCGATCGCTCGTGAACAGCGGCCGGCTCTCGCTGCCGGCCACGTACGCCGGATCGCCGCTGAACACGCCGGACGCCGACGCCTTCACCGGTCGCATGATGCCGGGCGCGGTGGCGCTGGACGCGCCGGTGCAGATTCAAGGCGAAGCGGGCTGGTGGCTGTCTCAATTGGACGGGGAGTTCGTGCTGGCGGTGTTCTGCGGCGGCTCGCTGCCGGGCCGCGACACGCTGATGGCATTGCAGGCCCTGCGCATGGCGCCGGTGCCGGTCAAGGCAGTGCTGGTGGCCGATACGCAGTGCGACCTGTCCGCCCTGCCCGCGGACGTGGCCGTGGTGCGCGACAGCGAAGGCTGCCTGGCCAAGCGCTACGACGCGCAGGACGGCACCGCCTACCTGATCCGACCCGACCAGCACATCGCCGCACGCTGGCGCGTCTTCAATCCCGATGCTGTTGCCGCCGCCGTCCACCGTGCGACGGGCCGCGCGTGATTCCAAAGGTTGTCACCATGCTTATCACCGAAATCAACCTGAGCGCGCCGGACGACTTCTACGAAGCGCTGATCGACGCCCACCGCGACCTGACGAACGAACAGAGCCAGGAGCTGAATGCGGCGCTGATCCTGCTGCTGGCGAACCACCTGGGCGACCTGCCCCTGCTGAAGGAAGCGTTGCAGCACGCGCGCGCGTCCGTGACGCAGGCGGCGTGAAGCGGCGTAGCGCGGAGCGGGTCCGCGTAGAGCGGCGAGGGTCCGCGTAGAGCGGCGAGGGTCCGCGTCGGCGTTAAGGCGCCGCGCGGACTCTCAGGAACCCACCGCGAATGTATTGACGATCAACGCGCGCAGCCACTGATTGCCGCCGTCGCGGTCCACCCTGCGCTGCCAGTACATATTGGTCTGCAGCGCGGGCACTTTCAGTGGCGGCGTCATGAAGCGCAGGCCGAACGGCGCGGCGGCGCTGGCCGCCAGCTTCTCCGGCACGGTGGCCAGCAGATCCGTCGCGCTGACGATGTAGGGCACGGCCGAAAAATGCGGCACGCTGAAGTGCTCGGCCAGGTCCACGCCCGCCCGCTCCATTGACTGATTGACCTGCCCATACGGGGCGGCGCGCGACACGATCAAATGACGCTCCGCGCGGAACGCCTTGATTCCCATGCCCGCATGCGCGGTGGGATGCGCCTGGCGGAACAGCGTGGCGTAGCCCTGACGAAACAGCATCCGCTGCAAGGTGCCGGCCCCCATCTCATCGAACGCGCCGATCGCCAGGTCCACCCTGCCCGACTCCATCTCGCGCGGCAGATCCGGCCCCAGCACCCGCACCGAATCGATGCGAACCTGCGGCGCCTTCTGCACGCAGACTTCCATGAGGCGCGGCATGAAGTGGATTTCGCCGACGTCCGTCATGGCGACGCGAAAGCGCCGGCTGCTGGTCGCGGCATCGAACACGTCCTGGTCCTGCAACGCCTGCGACAGCAAACCCAGCGCTTCGCTGACGGGACCGGCCAGACGCTGGGCGCGCGGCGTCGGCAGCATGCCCTGCGCGGTTCGCACGAAGAGTTCATCGCCGAACGCCACGCGCAGGCGCCGCAACGCATTGCTGACTGCGGGCTGCGACAGGTCCATGCGCCGTGCCACCGCCGACAGGTTGCGGTCTTCGAGCAGGTGTTGAAACAGCAGCAGCAGGTTCAGATCGACATCGCGCAGTTCGGCCATCGCCGCCCCCTACTATTCACGAAATTTATAGTCGCTATTTTTGCATTCCCGTAGCCGCAACAGGGATTTTTTCCGACAATGGCACATCGGCTCGGGCGGCGCCCGTCCCGCCACCACACCAAGCTGCGCGGCCAAGCACCGCGCCCGCCACCCAGGAGGATTCCATGGAACTGCAATATCAGTCCGGCTTCGGCAACGAATGTGCGACCGAGGCCTTGCCCGGCGCCCTGCCCGCCGGCCGCAATTCGCCGCAGCAATGTCCTTACGGCCTGTACGCCGAACAGCTGTCCGGCACCGCCTTCACGGCGCCGCGCGCGGAAAACCGCCGTTCGTGGCTGTATCGCATCCGTCCGGGCGCGCAGCACAAGCCCTTTGAAGCGTTCGGCGGCGCCGCCGGCTGGCTGAGCACCTTCGGCCACGGTCCGGTCACGCCGAACCAGCTGCGCTGGAGCCCG
>DMTA01000581.1 GCA_003454835.1 Achromobacter sp.
GGCGTCGCCGAGCGCGCGGCGCAAGAGGCGAGCCATGACGCGGGGGTCGCGGTGAGCGCCGCCCACGGGTTCGTTGACCACGCGGTCCACCAGACCCAAATCTTTGAGACGAGGCGCAATGATGGCCAGCGCGTCGGCGGCCTCGGGGGCCTTGTCGGCGCTGCGCCAGAGGATCGAGGCGCAGCCTTCCGGCGAAATCACGGCGTAGGTGGCGTACTGCAGCATCAGCACGGCGTTGCCGACGGCAATGGCCAGCGCGCCGCCCGAACCGCCTTCGCCGATGATCGTGCAGATCAACGGGACTTTCAGTTCGGCCATGGCGTAAAGATTGTGGCCGATGGCTTCGGACTGGCCGCGCTCTTCAGCGCCGATGCCGGGATAGGCGCCCGGGGTGTCCACGAAGGTGAAGACGGGAATGCCGAATTTTTCGGCCAGGCGCATCAGACGCAGCGCCTTGCGATAGCCTTCGGGGCGCGGCATGCCGAAGTTGCGCGCGGCGCGCTCCTTGGTGTCGCGGCCCTTCTGATGGCCGATGACCATGCACGGCGTGCCGTTGAAGCGCGCCAGACCGCCCACGATGGACTGGTCGTCGGCGTACATGCGATCGCCGTGCAATTCATGGAAGTCGGTGAACATTTCGCGCACGTAGTCCAGCGTGTAGGGACGCTGGGG
This sequence comes from Achromobacter sp., assembly GCA_003454835.1. GTDB lineage: Bacteria > Pseudomonadota > Gammaproteobacteria > Burkholderiales > Burkholderiaceae_B > Achromobacter. The sequence goes on from DMTA01000581.1 coordinate 673, forward strand.
GTGACGCGCGACAAGCGCCGTCTGCCAAGGCGTGAGCTTGGCGTAGATCTCTTTGGCAAGCGTCTGGCTCTTCTGCTGCAGACGTCCGATTTCATCGGAGATGTCTACCGCCGAATCGGCCTGCACATAGCGCAGCTGCTCGATCTTGTTCTCAAGCTCGGCGAGCGGCTGTTCAAATTCCAGAAATGTATTGCGCATGTAGTGTGGTTCCGTAGATGGGCTGCCTGGTTTGCGTCAGTATTGGACCGGCGTCGGTTCCAGACTGCGCCACAGATACCAGGTCGCCACGGTACGCCAGGGCTGCCACGCCAACGAGACTTCGCGAGCCTCGAAGCGAGAGACAGGCTCGCCGCTGAAATAGTGTAGCGAGATTGCCTTGAGCAACCCGGGATCATCCAGCGGCAGGACATCAGGCCGCTGTAGATTGAAAATCAAAAACATCTCCGCCGTCCAGCGTCCGATGCCGCGGATGGCGACCAGCTCAGAAATGACGGCCTCGTCGTCCATGGCCGCCCATTTCTCGGGGTGGACACGGCGTTCGCCGAAATGCACGGCGAGGTCGAGCACGTACTCGGCCTTGCGTTGCGACAGTCCGGCCTTGCGCAGGCCGTCCAGGCCGACGCGCAGCACGGCGACGGGCGTGGGGCGTTTGCCCACGGCGTCGATGAACTTGGTCCAGACGGCATCGGCCGCCTTGGGGGAAATCTGTTGCCCGATGATCGCCCGCGCCAGCGTGATGAACGGCGTGCCGCGCGAAGTCAGCCAGACCTCCGGGTGCTGGGGGATGATCTTTTTCAGAATGCGGTCACGGCGCATCAGGTGCGCTACGGCGGCTTCCCAGTATTCAGGCTTGGGAATTTCGAGATCTGCGGTGGACATGTCCGGCGTATCCTGCGGGGTCACGCGCGGCGCCATTGCGTCAGGCCGCCCGGCTTGTCGTCCAGCTCGATGCCGGATTCGCGCAGTTCGGCGCGGATGCGGTCGGCCTCGGCGAAGTTGCGGGCAGCCTTGGCGGCGGTGCGCGCGTCGATCAGCGATTGAATGGCATCGGCGTCCAATGAGCTGCGCGCGCCTTGCTCGATGGCGGCCGCGGAATAGCGGGTGGCGGACTGGAAGTAGGTGGCGGGCGCCTGCTGCAGCAGGCCCAGCAGCGAGGCAAGCGCCTTCATCTGCCCGGCACTGCGCGCGCTCTTGGTGCGGTTGGCCTCTGAGGCCAGTTCGAACAGCGCGGCCACGGCGCCCGAGCTGTTGAAGTCGTCGTCCATCGCGGCCTTGAAGGCCTGCGCCTGCGGCTCGTTCCAATCGATGCCCTGATCGTCGGCCGGCACGTTCTGCAAGGCCTGGTACAGGCGATCCAGTGCGTTCTGCGCGTCGATCAGGTTGTCCGGGGTGTAGTTTTGCGGGCTGCGATAGTGGTTGCGCACAATGAAGAAGCGCACCATTTCCGCTTCGCGCGGGTTTACCTGGTATTCGGACTGATCGGCTGCCGGTTCGCTTTGCGCGACGGTCTGGCGGATCGTGCGGAAGTTGCCCAGGGACTTGGACATCTTGTCCGAGTCGACCATCAGCGGGCCGCAGTGCATCCAGATATTGGCCAGCGTGCCGCCGAACGCGCCCTCGGTCTGGGCGATCTCGTTTTCATGGTGCGGAAATTTCAGGTCCGGACCGCCGCCGTGGATGTCGAGCGGCAGGCCCAGCAGCGACTTGCTCATGGCCGAGCACTCGATGTGCCAGCCCGGGCGGCCCAGGCCGTAGGGCGATTCCCACTTGGTGTCGGCGGGTTCCTCAGCTTTGGCGGACTTCCAGAGCACGAAATCCAGCGGATCGCGCTTGCTGGATCCCACCGCCACGCGCTCGCCGGCACGCAGGTCGTCCAGCGTCTTGCCGGACAGCTTGCCGTAGCCGGGGAAACCGCGCACGGCGTAATTCACGTCGCCGTCTTCGGCCTGGTAGGCCAGACCGTTGGTTTCGAGCTTGCCGATAATGTCGAGCATCTCGCCAACGTATTGGGTGGCGCGGGGCTCGCGATCGGGGGATTCGACGCCCAGCGCGCGCTCGTCCGCGTGCATGGCGTCGATGTAGAACTCGGTGACTTCGCCAATGCGGCGGCCGGTTTCAACGGCGCGGCGGATGATCTTGTCGTCGATGTCCGTGATGTTACGCACGTAGTCCACTGACAGGCCGCTGGCGCGCAGCCAGCGCTGCACGACGTCGAACGACACCAGCATGCGGGCATGGCCCAGGTGGCAGAAGTCATACACGGTCATGCCACACACATACATGCGCACCTGGCCGGCCTGGGCCGGTTTGAACGGTTCTTTGGTACGCGATAACGTGTTGTAGATTTGCAGCATGGCGCGATAGGTTTCGTTTAGTGTTCCGTGGCGGTTTCGGAAAGTTGCTGTCGACGGACAATACCGTCAACGCGTGCCGCCCAATTCGCCGCCCCATTTACATTGCCGCCCCGGTGGCAGAGCAGTCCCGGCAGTTCAGGCAGCGCAGTTCAAGCCAGCGCAGTTCAAGCCAGACCTGTTGGTGCGGGTCGGTTCGCGGACCTCGGCGGCCGCTCCGATGGCCCCCTCAGGTGACTCCCTCAGGAGGCTCCTTGAGATCGCGCCCTCGGGTGACTCCCTCGGGTGACTCCCTCTGGTGGCTTCCTCTGGTGGCTCCCTCTGTGGGCCTCTATTCCCAGCTGCCTTGGACGTGCCTTGGACGTGCCTTGGACGTGCCTTAGACGTGCCTTAAACAAGCCTTGAACGCGACGGTCGAGCCAAAAACCCAACCGGGGCTAAAATGGCGGTCGTCAAGTATAGCAAGCGGCCCGGTCGCGCGCGTAAGCGCCGGCCGGCCAAGACTTTTAACGGAACCCCACGTGACTATCAAGCCGCGTTTTTGCGTTGCCCTGCTCGCCCTGGCCTTGGCCAGCGCGCCGGCGGGCGTCGCCCTTGCCCAGTCGATGAGCGGCGGCGCGGGCGCGAACCCCAACGCCAGCCGCACCACCCTGGACCCGATTCCGCCGGAAGGCGGCTGGGACGCCCTGGCCAATCTGCTGGAAGCCGCCAAGCCCGGCGTGGACACCCGCCTGACCCCGTCCGCTTCGCAGATCACGACGCACATCGAGCGCATGCTGAATCGCGGCGAAAACGCGGAAGCGCTGGCGATGATCGAAAAGCGCCAGGCCGAGATCAAGGACCAGCGCGGCACCGATGTGCAGCTCATGTTCCAGCACGCACGCGCCCTTGCCGCGCTGGGCCGCACGAACGAAGCCATCGACATCTACAACGATATGACCACGCGGTTTCCGGAATTGCCGGAACCCTGGAACAATCTGGCGGCTCTATATGCAGGACGCGGCGAACTCGACCGTGCGCAGGATGCCCTCCAGATGGCATTGCGCGCGGACCCGAACTACGCCGCCGCCCGCGCCAACCTCGGCGATCTGCAACTGCTGCAGGCCTTGCGCACCTACAAAGAGGCCGCCAGCGACGGCGTGCCTGGCATGCGGGAAAAGGTCCGCGAAGTTGAAACAATGTTGAAGGATAAACAAGGCAAATGATGTCCCGTTACTCTCCTCTACACCTGCTGCGCCTGACGGCGTGCTCGTTCGCACTGGTTGCATTTGCACCGGCGTTCGTCAGCGCCGCCCCCGCAGCATCTTCTTCCCCCTCCACCTCCGAAGGCACCAAAACCATGAGCACCAATCCCCGCGTCAAGCTTCAAACGAACCAAGGCGACATGGTCATCACCCTGGACGCCGCCAAGGCGCCCAAGTCCGTCGAAAACTTCCTGACCTACGTCAAGGAAGGCTTCTACAACGGCACCGTGTTCCATCGCGTGATCGACGGCTTCATGGTCCAGGGCGGCGGCTTCGAACCCGGCATGAAGCAGAAGCAGACCCACGCTCCGATCGAAAACGAGGCCAACAACGGCCTGAAGAACGACAAGTACACCCTGGCCATGGCCCGCACCAGCGATCCGCACTCGGCCACCGCCCAGTTCTTCATCAACGTGTCCAACAACGACTTCCTGAACTTCACGTCGCCCACCCCGAATGGCTGGGGCTACGCCGTGTTCGGCGCTGTCACCGAAGGCCAGGACGTGGTCGACAAGATCAAGGGCGTGAAGACCGGCAACAAGGGCTTCCACCAGAACGTGCCGAACGAAGACGTCATCATCGAGAAGGCCGAAGTTCTTGAATAAGATCTCCCTGTCCGGCCCGGTCTGGCTGGCATCCGACCTGCACCTGGGGCCGGCCACGCCGGCCACCTCGGAGGCCTTCCTGGCCTTTCTGCAGGCGGCAGAGGAAGAGGCGGCGGCCCTGCTGCTGCCCGGCGACATCTTCGACGCCTGGATCGGCGACGACGTGATCCGCGCCGCCCCGCCGTGGCTTGCCACGGTGCTGACGGCGCTGCGCGCTACGGCCGCCCGCATCCCGGTCTGGCTGGGGCGCGGCAACCGTGATTTCCTGATCGGCGATGAACTGGCCAAGGCCGTGGGCGCCAGCCTGCTGCCCGAGCCGGCGCTCTTGGAAACCGATTTCGGCCAGGTCCTGCTGACGCACGGCGACGAGTTCTGTACGGACGACGCCGCCTACCAGCAGTTCCGCAAGATGGTCCGCAACCCGCAATGGCAGGCCGAGTTCCTGGCCAAGACCATCCCCGAGCGGCTGGCCATGGCGCAGCAGGCGCGCGGCGAAAGCCAGGCAGCCAACCAGACGAAGTCCATGGAAATCATGGACGTCAACGCAGGCGCCATCGAATCGATCTTCCGCGAGACGGGCGTGCGCGTGCTGGTGCATGGCCACACGCATCGCCCGAACCGCCACGTGCTCGATATCGACGGCCAAAAGCGTGAACGCTGGGTGCTGCCCGACTGGGACTGCGACCACGTGTCCCCCGCGCGCGGCGGCTGGCTGGTCATCGACCGCGACGGGCTGCAGTTCTACGACCTGGAAACGGAAGCGTAGACGCCACCCGACCCACGTCGGACAAAAACAAGGGCCGCTTGAGAAAGCGGCCCTTGTTCTTTCTGCGCCCGCCGTGGCGGGCAAGAATCAGCGCGTGAAGATCCAGGCCGCCACGATGCCGCCAAAGATGATCCGGTACCAGGCGAAAACACGGTACGTGTGGTTGGCTACAAAACGCAGCACGGCCCGCACCACCACCATGGCGCTCAGGAACGCCGCGATGAAGCCCACGGCGATGCCCGACAGGTCGTGCTGGGTCAGCAGGCCAAAGTTCTTGTACATGTCGTAGGCAGCCGCGCCCAGCATGGTCGGCATGGCCAGGAAGAACGAGAATTCGGTGGCCGTCTTGCGCTGGATCCCGGCGATCATGCCGCCGATGATGGTGGCGCCCGACCGCGACGTGCCAGGAATCATCGCAAAGCACTGCGCCACGCCCACGCCCAGCGCCTGCTTCCAGGTGATCTGCTCAAGCGTATGGGCCGAAGCGCGCTCGTCCGACGCGGTGTCGTCGGCGGCGCCCGGCGCATCGCCCGGCGTGTGGCGCGTGCGGCGTTCGACGTACAGCATGATCAGCCCGCCCAGCACCAGCGTCACCACCACCACCGCCGGGTGGTAGAACACCGACTTGATGGTCTTGATGAAGATTGCGCCGATCACCGCTGCCGGCAGGAATGCCAGGATCAGGTTGCGGGTGAAGGCCACCTCGCTGGGCACGCCAGTCAGCGTGCCGCGGATCAGCTGAAGCAGCCTAGCGCGGAACACCCACATCACGGCCAGGATGGATCCCAACTGGATGACCACTTCGAACACCTTGCCGTCGCCCGAATCGAAATTGAGCCAGTCGCCGACCAGGATGAGGTGGCCCGTGCTGGACACGGGAATGAATTCCGTCAGGCCTTCCAGGATGCCCAGGATGAATGCTTTGATCAGATAGAGCGAGTTCTCGGTCACGGGCTGGGGTCTCTCTCTGTTAGTCGTTGGCTAGGGTTGCTTCGTCAGGAAAATGCTCTTCGGGGCGCTTTTCAACGCGCACCAGCGCAATGCGGCGGCCATCCATTTCCAGGACTTCGAAGCGGAAATGCTGGTGATGGATCTGGTATTCGCACACGTCGCCCGGCTTGGGCAGGTGTCCGAAGCGTGAAAGCAGATAGCCTGCGAGTGTGGAAAAGTCCTGGGCGTCGTCGACCAGGCCTTCAGTTTCAAGCACCTGTTCAACGTGGTGCAGGTCGGCCGCCCCGTCGATCTTCCAGGTGTTGTCACCGTCCGCCACGATGTCGGGCAGTTCGTCCTCGTCGGGGAATTCGCCGGCGATGGCCTCGAAGACGTCGATGGGCGTCACCAGCCCCTCGATGGCGCCGAACTCGTCAGCCACCAGCACGAGCTGGCCGCGCGAGCGCTTGAGCGTGTCCATGAGGCGCAGGATGCCGATGGATTCGTGCACGATGATCGGATCGCGCAGGCGGTTGCGGCGCACCCGGCCCTCGGTGATCAGATCCGCGATCAGGTCCTTGGCGCGGCCGATGCCCAGCACTTCGTCCAGCGAGCCGCGGCACACCGGGAAGAAGCTGTGCGGCGCCTCGGTGAGCTGGCGGCGGATGTTGTCGGGATCGTCGTCGATATTGATCCAGGAAACGTCCGTGCGCGGCGTCATGATGGACCGGATGGAACGTTCGGCCAGCGTCAGCACCCCGCTGACCATATTGCGTTCTTCCACCCCGAAGGCCTGTACGGCCGGGCTGCCGGCATGGGGCAGATCGGGCTCGTCGCTGGCCGGCGGGCGCTTGCCCAACATGCGCAGCACGGCGGAGGCGGTGCGTTCGCGCATAGGGAAGCGGGCGTCGAGCTTGAGCAGGTTGCGGCGCGCCACCTGGTTGAGGGCTTCGATGGCGACCGAGAAGCCGATGGCGGCGTACAGATAGCCCTTGGGCACCTTGAAGCCGAAGGCTTCGGCCAGCAGCGAAAAGCCGATCATCAGCAAGAAGCCCAGACACAGCACCACCACCGTCGGGTGGGCGTTGACGAAGCGCGTCAGCGGCTTGGACGCGATCAGCATGATGCCGATGGCAATGATGACCGCGATCATCATGATGGCCAGATGATCCACCATGCCGACGGCGGTAATGACCGAGTCCAGCGAGAACACGGCATCCAGCACCACGATCTGCGTGACGATCACCCAGAAGCTGGCATAGACGCGCGGACCGGACGTGCCGGAATGCACGCTGCCTTCCAGGCGCTCGTGCAGTTCCATGGTGCCCTTGAACAGCAGGAACAAGCCGCCCACCATCAGGATCAGGTCGCGCCCCGAGGGCGATAGGGGACCGATATTGAACAGGGGGGTAGTCAGCGTGACCAGCCATGACATGACGGACAACAGGCCCAGGCGCATGATGAGCGCGAGGCTCAGGCCCATGATGCGCGCGCGATCGCGCTGCGCGGGCGGCAGCTTGTCCGCCAGGATGGCGATGAAAATCAGGTTATCAATGCCCAGGACGATCTCAAGGACGACCAGGGTAAGCAAGCCGACCCACGCAGCGGGGTCCAGCAGCCACTCCATCAGGAGCTCCAGAAGTTACACGACCGGTAATCGTACATGGAAAATCCATGACATGCCGGTGACGCATCCCCTCCGTAAGCCTGATGGACAGAGGCTTTGGGCCGTATGGACTAAGGCTTGCAAGCGCCTGAACGCGACGTTCTCGTCGGGCTGGCACGAACCGCGCGGCGCACGCTGCGGGCATGAAAAAGCCGGCCCCCCGGCCGGCTCTTGCTTGTCTCAACAGACCCGTCGGGGGATCAGCCGCCGACTTTGAGCGTGCCCTTCATCATGGCCCAGTGGCCGGGGAAGGAGCAGAAGAATGCGTAGTTTTCGCCAGCGGCGAGCTTGGAGACATCGATCTTGACGGAGTCGGATTCGCCACCGCCGATGACCTTCGTGTGGGCGATGACGCGGGTGTCGCCTGCCTTGACGTAGTCCTGTGCGAGGCCGGCGCCCATGCCGTCGGTGGCGACGCCCTGCTTGTCGGCTTCCTTGGTGAGGACCCAGTTGTGGCCCATTGCGACTTTGGCCATCTTGCCGACGTGCTTCAGGGTGACCGTGAATTCCTTGCAGCTCTTGTCGACCACGATTTCCTTGACGTTGAACTGCATGGCGTCATTGCTTTCGACGGTGGCTTCACATTGCGCGGCCAGCACGGGCAGGCTGGAGGCGGAAAGAAGGATGGCGAGGGTGGCTTTTGCCAGCATGAAATTCTCCGATGACACAGCGGTCGATGCACGTACGCCCGCCAGATGCAGACGCCGTTGCCGCCGCGGATCAGTGTAGGACCGCCTTCTCATCGTCCGATTGACATCCATCAACACCACTCGCGGATACCCCCCAAATCTACGGAACTTCCCCTACATTTCGTAGGGCTATTAGGCCTTCGACTCTGCGAGATTGACAAACCGCAATCCCCATCCTGGTGCATGTTCGTAGGATGCCCGTAAGCAAACACGACGAACAGAGTTCAGCATGCGCGGCAGTACCGAAGTACCCCACTGGTTCACCAAATACGTTCAAGCCGCGTTCATTGCCTTATGGCTTTCCTGTCTGCTTCTGGCGCAAACCGCGCAGGCGCAGCGCCTGCCTGAATTCCTGACCAGCACGTCCATCACCGACGTATTCCCCGGCGCCGACCGCACCGGCCCCGTCGAAGGCAAGCCCGCGATCGCCCGTGTGTTTGCGGGCAGCAAGCAGCTGGGCCTCGTCTACCTGACCACCGACGTGGTCAACACCCGCGGCTACTCCAGCAAACCCATCGACGTGCTGGTGGGGCTTTCGGACAGCGGCCGCATCATGGGCGCAAAGCTGGTCGAACACCACGAGCCCATCGTGCTGATCGGCATTCCGCAAGCCAAGGTCGATCGCTTCATCCAGGGCTACGTCGGCCTGAACTTCGTCGAGTCCCCGCCCCGGCACGGCGCGCCGCCGCCCGTCGATATCGTCAGCGGCGCGACGGTAACGCTGATGGTGATCGGCGACACGATCACGCGGTCCGCCATTGCGGTGGCGCGCGCCCACGGCATCGACAAGTCGGGCGCCCCTCGCGCGGCGGCGCAGCCAGCGGCCACACGAGTCCTGGACGAAAGCAAAGACACGGTGCAGACCTGGCAGGAACTGCTCGACGCGGGCGCCGTGAAGAACCTGCGCCTGACGCCCGACGACGTCAATCAGGCGTTTCTGCGGTCCGGCCGCAAGGACGCCGCCGAGCATGGCGAAGGCGGCCCCGACGATACCTTCATCGACCTGTACGCCGCGCTGGTCAGCGCCCCGTCCATCGGCCGCAGCCTGCTGGGCGACATCGGCTGGCAGCGCCTGAAAGAACGTCTCAAGCCCGGCCAGCAGGCCGTGCTGGTCGCGGGCAACGGCCTCTATTCGTTCAAGGGTTCGGGCTACGTGCGCGGCGGCATCTTCGACCGCATCGAAGTCATCCAGGACGAAAGCGCCTTCCGGTTCCGCGACCGCAACCACCAGCGGCTGGCCGACATCAACGCCAAGGGCGCGCCGGCGCTGCGCGAAGTCGCCCTCTTTGTCGTGCCCGAGGACGCCTCGCTCGACCCGGTCAAGCCGTGGCGCCTGCAACTGATGGTGCAGCGCGTGCTCAGCGTGTCGGACAAGGCGTTCGTCACGTTCGATCTGCCCTATGACCTGCCCACGGCATATACCCGCGCCGTCGCGCCTGCACCCGCACCCGCACCCGCCGCAAGCCAGGCCACTAACGCACCCGCGCCCTCAGCCGACGTCGAATCCGCCCCGCCCGCGCTGTGGAAGCAGATCTGGCAGGGCAAGGCCGGCCAGATCGCCATCCTGACCGTCGCGCTGACGGTGCTCGTCGGCATCTTCTTCTTCCAGGATCAGCTCACCTCGCGCCCGCTGCTCCACGACCGCCTGCGTCTGGCCTTTCTGGCCTTCGCGCTGTTCTGGATCGGCTGGTACGGACAGGCGCAGTTGTCCATCGTGAACGTGCTGACATTCTTCTCCGCACTGCGCACGGATTTCCGCTGGGAATACTTCCTGATGGACCCGCTGGTGTTCATCCTGTGGTGCGCCACCGCCATCTCCATGGTGTTCTGGAACCGCGGCGCCTTCTGCGGATGGCTGTGCCCGTTCGGCGCGCTGCAGGAACTGACCAACCGTATCGCCCGGCGGCTCGGCGTGCGCCAGCTCAAGATCCGCCATGGCGTGGCGCAGCGGCTGTCCACCTTCAAGTACGTGATCTTCCTGCTGCTCTTCGGCTTCTCGCTGTATGACCTGGCGGTCGCCGAGCAACTGGCCGAGGTCGAACCCTTCAAGACCGCGATCATCCTGCACTTCGTGCGCCACTGGCCCTTCGTGCTGTTCGCCGTGGCGCTGCTGGCCGCGGGCCTCTTCATCGAGCGCTTCTTCTGCCGCTACCTGTGCCCGCTGGGCGCCGCGCTGGCCATCCCCGCCCGGCTGCGCATCTTCAATTGGCTCAAGCGCTACCGCGACTGCGGCAATCCGTGTCAGCGCTGCAACATCGAATGCCCCGTTCAGGCGATCGACCCCTCCGGCGAAATCAACCCGAACGAGTGCATCCAGTGCCTGCACTGCCAGATGCTTTACCACCACAAACAGAAGTGCCCTCACCTGATCCAGAAACAGGCAAAGCGTGAGCGGCGCCCGGCTCCGCCCCCCGAGCCGTCGGTGCAGGAAGTCGTTCTGCACCGCATGCCGACGCCCAACTCGGCAAATCGCCCCAACCGGGAATCGTGAAACACGGTTTTCGTACCGCGGCGCAATGCGCCGTCCCTACCTAGGAGTTATCCATGTCCGACAAGACCCCCGAAAAAGCCGGCCTCACACGCCGAAGCTTCCTGGGCACCGCAGCCATCACCGGCGCGGCCGGCCTCGTTGCCGGGGCGCAGATGTCCACCGCGCACGGCAAAGAGGGCAAATCCGGCAACGGCGCCGTGCTTGGGCATGTCGCGCCGGGCGAGCTCGACGAATACTATGCGTTCAACTCCAGCGGCCAGTCCGGCGAAGTCCGCGTGCTGGGCCTGCCGTCCATGCGCGAACTCGTGCGTATTCCCGTGTTCAACCACTGCAGCGCCACCGGCTGGGGCCGCACCAACGAAAGCCGCAAGGTGCTGACCGAAGGCCTCACGCCTGAAACCCGCGAATACCTGAAAGACAAGGGCGGCGTGTTCCCCAACGGCGACGCCCACCACCCCCACCTGTCGTTCACCGACCAGACCTACGACGGCCGCTACCTCTTCATCAACGACAAGGCCAACAACCGCGTGGCCCGCATCCGTCTGGACGTGATGAAGACCGACAAGATCGTCGAACTGCCCAACGTGTCGGGCGTGCACGGCCTGCGTCCGCAGCGCTACCCGCGCACCGGCTACGTGTTTGCCAATGGCGAGCACATCATCCCGCTGCCCAATGACGGCAAGGTGCTGGACGATCCCAAGAAGAACTTCTTCTCGGTGTATTCGGCCATTGATGGCGACACCATGAAGGTAGCGTGGCAGGTGCTGGTCGACGGCAACCTGGACAACGGCGACGCCGACTACCAGGGCAAGTATTCGTTCGCCACCTGCTACAACTCCGAGAAAGGCGTCACCGTCGAGGAAATGTCGGCCAACGAGCAGGACTGGGTCGTGGTCTTCGACATCAAGCGCATCGAGAAGGCGGTCAAGGACGGCGACTTCAAGACGATGGGCGGCGTGCCGGTCGTCGACGGCCGCCACGGCTCCAAGTACACGCGTTACATCCCCGTGCCGAATTCGCCGCACGGCTGCAACGCCGCGCCCGACGGCATCCATCTCATGCTGAATGGCAAGCTCTCGCCCACGGTCACGGTAATCGACGTTCGCAAGCTGGACGACCTGTTCGCCGACAAGATCAAGCCGCGCGACTGCGTCGTGGCCGAACCGCAACTGGGTCTGGGTCCGCTGCACACCGCGTTCGACGGCCGCGGCAACGCCTACACCACGCTGTTCATCGACAGCCAGATGGTCAAGTGGAACATCGACAAGGCCAAGCGCGCCTACAAGGGCGAAAAGGTCGACCCCATCCTGCAGAAGCTGGACGTGCACTACCAGCCGGGCCACAACCACTCGACCATGGGCGAAACCAAGGAAGCCGACGGCAAGTGGCTGGTGTCGCTGAACAAGTTCTCGAAGGACCGCTTCCTGAACGTGGGTCCGCTCAAGCCCGAAAACGATCAGCTCATCGATATTTCCGGCGACGAAATGAAGCTCGTGCATGACGGCCCGAGCTTCGCCGAGCCGCACGACATGTGCCTGGTGCACCGTTCCAAGATCAACCCGATCAGCGTCTGGAAGCGCGACGACCCCATGTGGGAAGACGCCCGTCAGATCGCCAAGAAGGACGGCGTTTCGCTGGAAGACGCGGCCAAGGTCGTGCGCGACGGCAACAAGGTGCGCGTGTACATGATGGCGGTCGCGCCGATGTTCAGTTTGAAGCAGTTCGAGGTGAACCAGGGCGACGAGGTCACCGTGTTCGTGACCAACATGGAAGTGATCGAAGACCTGACGCACGGCTTCACGCTGGAAGGCCACGGCATCGCCATGGAGATCGGCCCCCAGGCCACCTCGTCCATCACGTTCAAGGCGGATCGCCCCGGCATCTACTGGTACTACTGCCAGTGGTTCTGCCACGCGCTGCACATGGAAATGTCCGGTCAGATGATCGTTCATCCCAAGAAGTCTGCGTAACGATCCATGGCTGCCATCGCAACCTTGCGAAACGCGGCGTGGGCCGCGGCCGGCTTCGTGCTGGCCGGCTT
>DMTA01000248.1 GCA_003454835.1 Achromobacter sp.
CCCTTCGCTCCGGCCTGCCCCTTCGTCATCTTCGTCCAGGCCTTCGCCCTTCCCTTCAGATTCACTCGGGCCCATCTACACGCCCCGCGCGCCCCAGGCCGACGCCACGCCGGGCTCGGGTGGTTTGAACTTGCCGGTCGTTGGGGCGGGCTGAGTTTTTAAGGTTCTTGCCTGCGCTTGCGCGTGTTTTAAGCGTCTTGCGGGGCCCGCGTCCGGTTGGCCGCGCGGGCGGCCTCCGGGCGCTTACGTGGTGTTTTGCGTCCGTGGGATGACGCTTCGCGCTTGCGGTGGGGCGCCGCTGCCTCCGGTGTCTGACACCCTTGGGGCGCACCCGCGGCATGACGACCGTCTCCGCAGGGTGTCAGACACCATGTCCGTAAGTTCCTAAGAACGCAGACATCTTACGTCCGCGCGACGACGTTTCGCGTTCGCGGTCGCGGCGTTGCTGGACGCCTTTCCTAGCGCGGGGGGGCTTGCCCCCCCGCTCACGCCATTACGGTGCGACGACCACGTCAGGGGTACCCGACGTGATGGTGAGCACGGTCTGCGATGCCACGACCGGCGCGACCGGCGCTTGCGTGCCGTTCAGAGGCTTCAACTTGTTGAAGACGCAGCGCAGTTCCGTTTCTGTCAGCGTCACCACGGCATAGCCCTGCGCGTCCGTGTCGATGTGGCGCATCCAGTCTGAATTGAATTGCATCAGCGTGCTGTTGAACGCGTTCTGGATCTTGCCTGCGTTTTCGCCGTAGATCAGCGGCTTGGCGGCGGCGAAGGCGGGGTCGGTGTCGACGACGTTTTTGAAGTAGCTGAAGAACGAGTTGCTGGAGATGCCGGCGGTGACCAGATCGACCATGACGGGCTTGGGGGTGGCGGCGTCGTAGTCGTCCATGACCGGGCCGGCGAAGAAGGCGTGGATGTCGCCGGTGAGGGCGACCAGGTTGCGGATGCCGGTGTCGCGCACGTAAGCCATCAGATGTTTGCGTTCGGCGTTGTAGCCGTCCCATTGGTCCGCGTTCAGCAGGTAGTCGTTGAGCAGCAGCGAGGGCGGCAGTTGGGCGTCTAGCAGCGGCTTGATTTGGGCGGCGAAGGCGGCGGGTGGAATGCCGGCTTGTGTGTCGAGCAGCGTTGACAGCGCGGGGTAGGCGGTGACGGGTTTGCCGCTGGTGTGGTCGGCGGCGGTGAGGTCCTGGGCCAGCGCGGTGGCCATGAGGGCGGTCAGCGGCGCCAGCGCGGATTGTGCGGCGGCCAGGCCTTGGGCGAGCAGGCCGGAGACGGCCTGGGTGCCGTTGAATTGCATGCGCAGCAGGGAGACTTCGTTGCCCCAGAGATTCCAGGACGTGGTGCTGGCGGCGAGTTGGGCCTTCCACCAGTCGCGCTGGGTGTCGCCGAGGATGGAAACGGGCGTGAGTTGGCCGCCGGCGTTGGTCATCTTCAGGGTTTCGACTTGCGATAGCAGGCTCTTGGGGACGAAGTAGCGGCTGCCGATTTCGCTGCCGACCTGTTGCTCGGGAATGATGTGGTCGGCGCGGTAGAGGCGCTCGTCCGTCATGAGCAGGGTGGCGAGGCTGCCGAAGCGGAAGGCGCGGTAGATCTGGATGTTCTGGAAGGAGGGGTTGGCGAGGTCCAGCGAGACGTCGGCGGGCATGAATTCGAACCAGGCCTGGCTGGCGCCGCGGCGGCGCGAGGTGAGCGGGGTTTCGTCGTCGGCGACGCCGTAGGTCTGGTGGTCCTGCCAACAGTCGTCGGAGAATTCGTGGTCATCCCAGATGGCGATGACGGGGAAGCGGGCGTGCAGGGCCTGCAGGCGCGGGTCGGAGCGGTAGCTGCGGTAGAGGCTGCGGTAGTCGGCAAGGGTGGTGGCGAAGATGGCGCCGTCGGCGCGGGCGGTGCCGTCGGGTAGCGTCAGGGGGGCGTGGGCGCTTTCTACGCCGCCGGTCTGGAAGCCGGCCTTGACGGTTTCGTAGATGTAGTCGCCCAGGTGCACGACGAAGTCCAGGTCTTGCGCGGCGAGGTCGTCGAAGCCGGCCCAGTGGTTGACGCTCCAGTCCTGGCAGGAAATGAAGGCGAACTTGAGCTGCGCGACGGCGGCGTTTTCGGCGGGCGCGGTGCGGGTGCGGCCGGTGGGGCTGGTGCTGGCGCCGGCTAGGAAACGGTAGTAGTAGGTGGTTGCTGCGTCGAGGCCGGTGACTTTGTGGCGGACGGTGTGGTCCCAGTCGGGCTCGGCGGTGATGGTGGCGTCGACCAGGAGTTGCGTGAAGGATTCGTCGCGGGCCATCTGGACGCGGACGGGGACGGCGGCGCCGTTGTCGCCGGTTACCCGGGTCCAGAGGATGATGCTGTCGGGCCGCGGATCGCCGGAGGCGATGCCTTGCGGGAACTGGAAGCGCGCGGCTGGGGTGCCGCCGCCGTTGTTGCCGTCATCGCCACCGCCGCTGCCGCCGTTGTCGTCGTCATCGTCGTTGCTGCCATTACACCCGGCCAGGCCAGCGGTGGCGGCGGAGACGGTCAGGAAGCTACCCCATTTCAGGAATTTTCTGCGGTCCATGGTAAGCGTTACGCCCTGTCAGACGATGCCGGCGCGCGGCATCTGATTTTTCGGATCGGGATGGCAGACGGCTGGCGCTGTTGCCTTTCCGCGGCGGGCGTATTACCCCATTCGGGCGTTACGGGGGAGTGACAGGGGGCTGTGCGCTGTGGGGGGGCTGACATCCTTGAGTATTCGATGGATGGGTTCTTGAGATGGGTGGCTTATTTGCTCAGAGGGGTTTTTAAGATGGTTGGCCTATTTGCCGGGAGGGTTCTTAAGACGCCCGGCGTGGCGTCGGCCTGGGGTGCGCGGGGCTACGATTGCGGTCCGGAGCCTT
>DMTA01000247.1 GCA_003454835.1 Achromobacter sp.
CGCCTGGATGGTGACGTCCAGTGCAGTCGTCGGCTCGTCGGCGATCAGCAATTGCGGCTTGCACGACAGCGCCATCGCGATCATCACGCGCTGACGCATCCCGCCTGACAACTGGTGTGGATAGCGGTCGAGAATGGCGCGCGCCTCGGGAATCCGCACGCGCTCCAGCATGCGCAGCGTCTCCGCCCGCGCCGCCGCCGCGTCCAGCCCCTGGTGCAGCTGCAAGGCCTCGGCGATCTGATTGCCCGCCGTAAAGCTGGGGTTCAGCGACGTCATCGGCTCCTGAAAGATCATCGCCACGTCCGCGCCGCGGACGCGCTGCAGCGTCGAATCCGGCGCGCTGACCAGGTCCAGCACGTCGCCGCTGCGCCGGCGCAGCAGCATCCCGCCATTGGCGATGTGCCCGCCGCCGTATTCGACCAGCCGCATCAGCGCCAGCGACGTCACCGACTTGCCGGAGCCAGACTCGCCCACGATGGCCAGCGTCTCGCCGCGGTCCACGTGAAAGGAAACATTGCGCACCGCTTCCACGGTGCGTTCGGGCGTTTTGAACTGCACCGTCAGGTCATTGACCTGCACGACGCGTTTGGAATCCATAGTTGCCATATCGATTACTTTTCCTGACGCGGATCGAGCGCGTCGCGCAGCCCGTCACCCAGCAGATTGAAGCCCAGCACCACCAGGAAAATGGCCGATCCGGGGAAGATCGACATCCAGGGCGCCTGGGTCATGAAGTTCTTGGCCGTGTTCAGCATCGAGCCCCACGACGGCGTCGGCGGCTGCAGGCCAAGGCCCAGGAACGACAGGCTGGCCTCGGCGATGATGGCCGTGGCGATCGTGATGGTGGCCTGCACGATCAGCGGCGGCATCACGTTGGGGAACACGTGCCGTCCGATGATGCGAAGGTCGGACGCGCCCAGCGCCCGGGCGCTTTGCACGTAATCCTCGTTCTTGACCGCCAGCACCTGCCCCCGCGTCAGCCGGATGAACTTGGGTGCGGCCGATACGCCGATGGCGATCATCGCGTTGGTCAGGCTGGGCCCCAGAAAAGCGGCTAGCGCGATCGCCAGGATCAGGAAGGGAATGGCCAGGAGCGCCTCGGTGGCGCGCGAGATGATGCTGTCCGTCCAGCCGCCGAAGTAACCCGCGGCCAGGCCGAAAGGCACGCCAACGATCAGCGCGATCAGCACCGACACCAGGCCCGCCATCAGCGAGGCGCGCGCGCCGTAGACCATGCGGCTGTAGATGTCCCGGCCCAGCTCGTCCGTGCCCAGCCAGTGCGCCGCGGACGGCGCCTTGCGGATGGTGGTGAAGCTGGTTTGCAGTGGATCCTGGCTGACGATGAACGGGGCCAGGATGGCCACCACCACGAAGAACAGCACGATGCCCAGGCCGAGCATCGCGATGCGGTTGCGTTTGAATTTGGCCCACGCGCGATTGCGGCTGCGGGGCGGCGTGACGGCTGCAGCCGTTGCAGGAATTGCGCTCATGAGTGCCTCAGGCGGGGATTGACCAGGATGTACAGGATGTCGGCCAGCAGGTTCATCAGGATGAAGCCCACCGCCACGCAGAGCACCACGCCCTGCACCACCGCGTAGTCGCGGGTGAACACCGCGTCGACCACCAGCTTGCCGAAGCCCGGAATCGTGAAGACCTGTTCGGTCAGCACGGCGCCCGCCAGCAGTTCGCCGAACAGCAGCGTCACCAGCGTGACGATCGGCATCAGCGCATTGCGCAGCGCATGGCGCAGCACCACGCTGCGCGGCGACACGCCCTTGGCGCGGGCGGTTCGCACGTAGTCCGCGGACAGCGCCTCCAGCATCGACGAGCGCGTATGGCGCATCAGGTACGCCGCGATCGCCGTGGAAAGCACCAGGGACGGCATCAGCATCGTCTTGATCGACAGCCAGAAGTCTTCAGAAGGCGACACGTACCCCGAAGCCGGCAGCAGCTTCCACTGCACTGACACCACCATGATGAGGATGATGCCCAACCAGAAGTTGGGAATGGACATGCCGGATAGCGCCGCGATGTTGGCGCCCATTTCAACGGGTTTGCCCTTGCGCACCGCGGCGATGATGCCCATCGGGATACCCACCAGCAGCGCAAAGAACATCGCCATGGCGGCCAGTTGCAGCGTGACGGGCAGCTTTTGCGCGATCAGCGTCGTGACGGGTACGTCGGTGCGCAGGGACTTGCCCAGATCGCCTTGCAGCACCTGCCCCGCCCAGGCCGCGTACTGCATCGGCAACGGGTCGTTCAGGCGGTATTTGTCGCGCAGGTAGTCCAGGACAGCCGGGTCGCGCTCTTCGCCGGCCAGGGTCAGCACCGGATCGCCGGGCAGGATTTTCTGCAGCATGAACACGATCATCGACACCAGTATCAGTGTCGGGATCGCGACGATCACGCGGCGCAAGATGAGTTTAAGCATGTGGGAAACCGTAAGACAGGAACGACGGACGGCGCCGGCCGGACAGGGCCCGATGCGCGTCCGCCGCAAACGACAACCGGACGCGCAAGGCGCGTCCGGCGGGCGCGGCGGGCATTCGCCGCACCAACATTACTTCTGCGCGAACGTAACGCCCTTGAGCCGGATCATACCGTCCGGATAGGGCGTGAAGCCCTGGACCTTCTTGCCCATCACGAAGGGCCACGGCTGGTAGTAGTTGTACACGCCGGGCAGTTCGTCCTGGATGATGGCCTGCGCCTGGTCGTAAATGGCTTTGCGTTTGGCTTCGTCCGGGACGGTGCGGGCCTGGTTGAGCAGCTTGTCGACTTCCGGGTTGCAGTAGTGGCCGTCGTTCAGCGCGCCCTTGCAGGTGACGAAGGCGTGGATGTTGCCGTCGGGATCGACCCGGCCGGACCAGCCCAGCATCACGATCTGGAAGTTGCCGCCGGCCGATTCCTTTTGCAGGGCGGCGTATTCCGTGGGACGCAGGGACAGGTCAAAGCCCGCCTCGGCGGCCATGGCCTGGACGATTTCGGCGATGGACGAGGTGGTGGTGTTGTTGCCGAACACCAGCTCGGCCTTCACGCGGTCAAAGCCCGCCTGCTTGAGCAGACTCTTGGCCTTGGCGACGTCGCGCTGGGTGACGGGGAACTTGTCGCTGTGATAAGGACTGGCGGGCGGGAACGGCTGCTGCGCGGGTTCGAATATGCCGCCGCCGGCCACTTCGTTGATGGCGTTGCGGTCCAGCGCAAGCTGGAACGCCTGGCGCACCAGCTTGTTCTTGAAGGGGTTGTCTTCGGCGCGCTTGCCGTTGCCCACGTTGAACATGAACTGCTGGAAGCCCAGGCCCGCGACCGGCGCAAACGTCAGGCTGGCGTCGGTCTTGACCTGCGGCGCGTCGGACGGATTCAGGCGTTCGAGCATGTCCAGGTCGCCGGCGCGCAGGTTGGACAGGCGCACGGTGGTGTCCGGGATGGGCAGGAAGGTCAGGCGCTTGAAGGCGTAATCCTTGGCGCCGTAGTACTGGTCGAATTTTTCCAGGACGATGCGGTCGTTCTGGATGCGTTCGACGAACTTGTACGGGCCCGAGCAGATGGGCTTGCGGCCCACGGCGGCGACGTCGTCCGAGAAGGTCTTGGGCGACAGCATCATGCCGGCGCGGTCGGACAACTGCGCAAGCAGCGTGGCGTCCGGTTCCTTCAGGGTCAGGACGAGCGTGGTGGCGTCGGGCGCGTCGACCTTGGCCACCGAGCGCAGCTCGCCCTTGCGCAGGCTGTCCGGCAGGCTCATGGCGCGGTCCAGGTTGGCCTTGGCGGCCGCCGCGTCGAACTTGCTGCCGTCGTGGAACAGCGCGTCGTCGCGCAGCTTGAAGGTCAGCACCTTGTTGTCGTCGCTGAACGACCAAGAGGTGGCAAGCTGCGGCACGAAGTGCAGCTTGGGATCGATGTCCACCAGCTTGTCGCACAGCGACGTGAACACGATGCGGCCCACGTAGGTACGGGCGCGGTGCGGGTCCAGGACGTCGGGATCTTCCTGCAGGCCGATCCGGATGTTCTGGGCGCTGGCGGCGCCGGCGGCCAGCGCCAGGAGGCTGGCGCCGAAGGTCATGGTCAAGCGTTTCATTGTGTTTATTCCCCTTGTTGCTGCATTTGCCGGTATCAGGAACGGCTTTAGAAACCCACCGCCTGGCCGTCGCGACGGCTGTCGCTGGCGGCGACGTAGCCCAGTTCGTTGTCGTTCTCGGACATGCGCCAGATGAACTGGCCGGCGCCGAAGTCCATGTACGGATCGTCAACGGATTTCAGAGCATGTCCCAGATCCTTCAGACCTGCAATCGTAGAAGCCTTCATATTGGTTTCGATGTCGAGCGTGAAATCGCGGTTGACCTTCCAGCGCGGCGCGCAGCACGCGGCCTGCGGGTTCTGGTGGTAGTCGATCATGCGGACCACGGTCTGCATGTGGCCCTGGGGCTGCATGTCGCCGCCCATGACGCCAAAACTCATGACCGGCTTGCCGCCACGCGTGAGGAACCCGGGGATGATGGTGTGGAACGGGCGCTTGCCGCCTTCGACCACGTTGGCCGACTTGGGATCCATCGAGAAGCCCACGCCGCGGTTCTGCATGCTGATGCCGGTGCCCGGCACGACCACGCCCGATCCGAAGCCCATGTAGTTGGACTGGATGAACGAGATCATCATGCCGTTTTCGTCGGCCGCGGTCAGGTAGATGGTGCCGCCCGCGTGCGGACGGCCGGCTTCGAAGTGGGTGGCCTGATCCAGGCGGATGAGCTTGGCGCGGCTGTCCAGGTAGGCGTCCGACAGCATCTGCTCGGGCGTGACCTGCATGGCGCGCGGGTCGGCCACGTACTTGTACAGGTCGGCGAAGGCCAGCTTCATGGCTTCGATCTGGATGTGCTGCGATTGCACCGAATCCACGGGAATGTCGGCCATGTCGAAGCGTTCGACGATGCCCAGCGCGATCAGCGCCGCAATGCCCTGCCCGTTCGGCGGGATTTCATGCAGCTCGTAGCCGCGGTACGACTTGGAAATCGGCTTGACCCATTCCGGGCGGTAACCGCGCAGGTCTTCCAGCGTCATCGCGCCGCCGCATTCCTTGCTGAACGCGGCGATGCGCTCGGCCAGTTCGCCTTCGTAAAAATCGCGGCCCTTGGATTCGGCGATGCGGCGCAGCGTGTTGGCGGCGTCGGGGAAGCGGAAGTGTTCGCCGACCTTGGGCGCGCGGCCTTCGGGCAGGAAGGCCTGGGCGTAGCCGGGCTGCGACTTCAGTTCTTCGGCGGCGGCGGCCCACTTGTGCGCCACCACGGGCGGCACGGCATAGCCGCGCTCGGCGATCTCGATGGCGGGTTCGAACAGTTGTTCGAACGGCAGCTTGCCCAGCTTTTCATGCAATGCGGCCCAGCCGGCCACCACGCCGGGGACCGTGACCGAATCCCAGCCGCGCTTGGGCTGGATGGCCAGGCCGTTGTCGCCGGTGCCGTACTTGCGCTTGAAGTATTCGGTGTTCCAGGCGGCGGGCGCGACGCCCGACGAATTCAAACCGTGCAGTTCCTTGCCGTCCCAGACGATGGCAAAGCAATCGCCGCCCAGGCCGCACGAGACCGGTTCGACCAGGACGATCGTGGCCGCGGCAGCGATGGCGGCGTCCACGGCGTTGCCGCCCTTGAGCAGCATGCGCAGCCCCGCCTGAGCCGCCAGCGGGTGCGACGTGGAGACCACGTTGCGGGCGAACAGCGGGATACGGACGGAAGGATACGGGTTGCCCCAGTCGAAGGATTTCATGTGGCGAGTCTCATAACGGTTAAGCGGGCGAAGTTACTCTCGTGCTTTAATTAAATCAATTTGATTTTTTGTTCCGTCATAAAAGAATTTTTTATGAGTACGATCCGATTTCTGCGCACGTTTCTGGCGGTCGCGCACCACGGTTCCTTCTCGGAGGCCGCCGAGCAGGTGGCCCTGACGCAGGCAGCCGTCAGCTTCCAGATGCGGTCGCTCGAAGCCGAGCTGGGCCGCGAACTCTTCGACCGCAGCGGGCGACTGGCCATCCTGAACGCGGCCGGGCGCGAATTGCTTCCGGAAATCAAGCACTTGCTGGATTTATACGACAGACTCAGGCGCCCGAGTACTGCGCCTGGCGAATTGGCCGGATCGGTATCGGTGGGCAGCATCGTGTCCTGCATGGGCACGCTGTCCAAAGTCATCTCGGGGCTGAAGAAGGCGCATCCCAAGCTGGACGTGCGCATCCTGTCGGGCAAGGCCAGCGAATTGGCGGGCAAGGTGGAGGACGGCGAGCTGGACGCCGCATTCCTGGTGGAAGCCGGCCGCAAGATGGCCAGCACGCGCTGGACGCCGCTGTATGAAGAGCAGATGGTGGTGATTGCCCCGCGTTCCGCGGCCGGCAAGGATGCGCGCGAGGTGCTGGCGGGCAATCCGTTCCTGCGCTTTGACCGGACCCAGCGCACCGGCCTGCAGATCGACCGCCTGCTGCGGCGCATGGCGGTGCCGGTCAATGACTTCCTGGAACTGAACGCGATCGAGACGCTGGTGGAACTGGTGCGCCAGGAGGTCGGCGTGACGCTGCTGCCGCTGATCAACGGCGCGAACTGGCAGCACAGCCCGGAGCTGCGGATTTTTTACCTGCCCGAAGACCTCGGGCCCCTGTCGCGCTCCATCGGGATGCTGGAACGCCGCGAGCATGCCCGCCAGGGCATCACGGCGGCGATCTGCGAGGCGTGCGCGCAGGCTTTCCGCGCACGCGAACCGCAAACCGCCGCGTGAGGCTTACTCGCCCATGGCAGGGTCAGTCACCGATGCCTTGCCCGTTTCGACGCGGCCGGCAAAGCGGCGCAGCCACGACGGATCCTCGGCCAGGCGCACCGTGAAGTCGTACCAGGCGTGGCTGCCCGCCAGCGCCCAGTGCTGCTCGACCTGCCCGCCTGCCGGCACCGTGAACGTCCAGCGTTCGTGGTTGGCGTAGTAGGCATTGGGCGTCACCTCGAAGGTGCACGGCGTCTTGCCGGCGTTGATGAAGCTGACGTAGACGTCGCCGTTGGCGATGTCGTAGCAGACGCGGATCTCGGCATCCTGCTGCGCCGTGCGGTCCTGCGCCAGGTCGCCGGCGAAATGGCGGTGCCAGCCGTTGGGGCCCAGCACCCACAGGTCGTATTTGCCGCCGTCGGCGGCCGTGTCCCAGCTTCCTTCCAATTGCTTGTCCGGCTCCACCGTGTAGCGGCGCGGCACACGATCGAGATGCAGGCGGTCGTAGACATGGAACACCGCGGCCTGCTTGCCCGTGTTGGAGAACACCAGCCACATGTTGCCGGTGCCGGGCTGGCTGCGGCCGCTGGTGTGCAGTTCGTACGGCAAGGGCCGTGAATAGCGCACGCCCTTCTCCTGCACGCCCTTGGTCTGCGTCGACGGATCGGGCAGCGGCACCGCGGTCAACGCCTGCTGCGCGGCGCGTTCCTGGTCGGCCCCCGTACGGGTCAGGCGAGTCAGGTCCGGCAGCTTCTCGTCATTCGGCGTGGCGAAATTGAAGGCCGAGGTCAGGTCACCCAACACGGCGCGGCGCCACGGGCTGATGTTCTCTTCTTTCACGCCAAAGCGGGCTTCCAGAAAGCGCAGCACCGAGGTGTGGTCGAACGCCTGCGAATTGATCCAGCCGCCGCGGCTCCAAGGCGACACCACGTACATCGGCACGCGCGGACCGGGGCCGTAGACGCGATCGTCGGGTTGGTCCTGTGCGGACGCGCGCGTGTGGCGATCCAGGTCGGTATTGACGGTGGAGGCGCCGATCATTGATTTGTTCCCGTCCAGCGACGGCGCGGCGGGCGGCGGCACATGGTCGAAAAAGCCGTCGTTCTCGTCGAAGTTGATGAGCAGGACGGTCTTGCTCCACACGTCCGGATTGGCGGTAAGCGCATCGAGCGTCTCCTGAATGTACCAGGCGCCCTGCACGGGGCTGGACGGGCCGGGGTGCTCGGAATAATTCGCCGGCGCCACGATCCACGACACCTGAGGCAACGTGCCGTTCAACGCGTCGTCGCGCAGGGCCTGCAGGAAGCCGCCGTCCGGCATGGTGTTGGCGACGCCTTTGTACAGCGGGTTAGCGGCATCCATGCTGGGCGTCCAGGCCGGGTACGGCGAACCATTGCTGCCGTTGCCCACCAGTTCGTTGGCGCGGCGGAACTGCTGAAAGCCGGCCAGCGAGTTGTCCGTGAAGTTATCGGGAAGATTCTGGTAGACCTTCCAGGTAACCCCGTTTTCCTGCAAGCGTTCCGGGTACGTCTTCCACGTCCAGCCGGTGTTCGAGGCGCCCAGCCCGTCCCACTGGTTGCGCGTCGAGGGGCCATTGCCCTGCCCCGTCGGATCGTTCGTGCCGGTCCAGAAAAAGAGTCGGTTGGTATTGGTGCCGCCATGTGACGAACAATGGTAGGCGTCGCACAGCGTGAAGGCGTCCGCGAGCGCGAACTGGAATGCCATTTCCTTCTCCCGGTAGTAGCCCATGGACTGGTTCTGCTTGTAGCGCGGCCACTGATACATGCGGCCGTTGTCCCAGGCCATCTGCGCATCCAGGTAGTCGTGCGGCGTGCCGGCCACGCGCTGGGCGTTGCCCTGCGTGCTGTCCAGGTGATACGGCATGACGACGCGCGTGCCGTTGGTCTGTTCCCAGACGGAGCGGTTCTGCGGCAGCGGGATGGTGATGCGGTCGCCAAAACCGCGCACGCCCTTGAACGTGCCGAAGTACATATCGAAGGAGCGGTTTTCCTGCATGAGGATGACCACGTGCTCGACGTCGTTGATGGTGCCGGTGCGGTTGTTGGCGGGGATGGCCAGTGCGCGGCGGATGGCGGGCGGGAACATCGACAGCGCGGTCAGCCCGGCGGTGGAGGCGGCCGCGTTGCGCAGGAAGCGGCGCTTGCCGGCGTGGATCGTGTCTTTTTCGGACTTCACGGATTTTTTTCCTATGGGTCTACAAGAAGCGCGGCTCAGGGCGCGCAACGCAGTTCGGGCTTGGCGGGCGGCGGCGTGGGCGTCTCGGGCTGGGTGGGGGTGCCCGGGTCGGAGGGGGCGCCGGCGTCGTCATCGTCGTCGCCGCCGCCGCAGGCGGCCAGGGTGGCGGTCAGCATCAGCACCGC
>DMTA01000088.1 GCA_003454835.1 Achromobacter sp.
AGCCGCTGAGGCCCTGGCACAGGCCGGGCTGGTCGGCCAGCCGTTCGTCCTGATCGCGCCCACCGCCACCGGCTTGCACAAAGGCAGAATCAAGGTCTGGCCGGGATTCGATACACTGACGCGCGCCCTGCAGGCCCGCGGCCATACCGTGGTAATGTGCCCCCCTCCGGCCGAAACCGACGAAGCCCGGCGCAATGCGCCCACCGCGCAGTTGCTGCCCCCGCTGGGACTCGGCGCCTTTGCGGCGTTGACCGCGCGGGCCACGCTGGTGATTTGTAACGATTCCGGCGTGTCGCACGTGGCGGCGGCGGCATCGGCCCGGCAGCTCACGCTGTTCGGCGTGACGCAGCCGCAGCGCACCGGCCCCTGGTCGCCGCGCGCGGTGTGCGTCGGCACCGACCAGGCCTGGCCGTCGCAGGAAGAAGTGACACAGCAAGCCCAGCGCCTGCTGGATGGTACGTAGTAATCAGGACAGTCTCGAAATGACCTTTTCCAGCTATCTCACGAATCTGATCATTCCCTTCAACTTGTGCATTACCCTGGTGGTCCTAGGCCTGGTGCTGGGACTGTTCCGGCTTCGCAAGACCGGCCTCACCCTCGTTGCAGCCGGCCTGCTCTGGGCGCTGGCCTGGTCCTTGCCCGCCACGTCGCTGTGGGCCGGCGGCGCGTTGGAGAACCGCTATCCGCACAAGCCCGCCGCCGAAATGCCCACGGCCGACGCGATTGTCGTGCTGGGCGGCAACACCGCCAACGGCCGCGCCAACTGGTTCCTGCCCTATGACAAGGACACCGCCGTGGTGCGCGTGGACGCTGCCGCCCAACTCTATCTGGCCGGTCGCGCGCCCAAAGTGCTGCTGTCTGGCGGCGCGCTGGAAGGCGACGTCAGCGAAGCCCGCGGGATGGCACATTCGATCCGGCAGCAAGGGGTGCCGGAGTCGGCGTTGATACTGGAAAACGCCAGCCGCACCACCTACGAAAACGCCACGCTGACCGAAGACCAGCTCAAGGCGCGCGGCATCGGCAAGGTGCTGCTGGTCACGTCGGCGTTGCACATGCCCCGCGCGATGGCGGCCTTTTCCAAGCAGGGCGTTGAAGTCATTGCCGCCCCCGCGCCGCCCCAGATCGTGGCGCCGGCCGATGGCTCGCTGGCGTTGTGGCTGCCCGACGAACGCACGTTCGACGCCAGCCGCTCGATCTTGAAGGAATACGCAGGGCTCTTCATCTACTGGCTGCGCGGATGGGTATGAGCCTGACCGGCGCCGCACCGGAATGCCGTCCGGGGTGCGGCGCTTGTTGCATCGCGCCGTCGATCACGCGGCCCATTCCGGGCATGCCCCAGGGCAAGCCAGCCGGCGTGCCCTGTATTCAGTTGCTGCCGGACATGCGGTGCGCCATTTTTGGCGACCCTTCCCGCCCGGACTTCTGCGGCGGCCTGCAGCCGGAACACGAGATGTGCGGCTCGGACCGCGAACACGCCATCCACTGGCTGGCAGACCTGGAGCGGGCGACGGCGCCGCACCACTGAGAAAAAACGGGGCACAGAGGCCCCGTTTTTTCAGTTGCGCCCGAGCAATACCTGTTCGTAGAGCGCCTCGTAGCGCGACGCCACCGTTTCCCAGCTTTGATCCCGGGCGATTTCCAGACCGCGCGCCGTGAGCGCCTTACGCAGCTCGGGATCCGAACCCAGGCTTTCCAGCGCCTGCGCCAACTGAGCGCCATCACGCGGGTCCTGCAGGATGAGCGCATCCTTGCCCGCGGTCAGGTACTGCGCAAATCCGCAATACACCGGGGAACTGACGATGACCGGCAGGCCGTGCGACATGGCTTCGAGCGGCGCCATGCCGTAGCTGTCGTTGAGCGTCGGGTGCGTGTAGATGTCGGCTGCATTGAAATACTGGCTGACGTCCGGCGTGGGGTCGACCAAGGAAACACGGCTGGCGACGTCGCCCGCGGCGCGGACGCGGTCGCGCGTGGGGTCGTCGGCGCCCACGATCAGCAGCCTGTATTGGGGAGGCAGCAGCGCCAGCGCGTCCAGCAGCGCGGGCAGGCCCTTGCGCAGCGGATTGCGCGCCACCAACAGACAGCCGATCGTGTCGGTGCCCCAGCCCAACCGAGTGCGCATGGCCGTGCGCGCGCCGTTGCAATCCGGGGCCGGCAGTTTGACGCCGGGGGCAATGATGTCGACGGGAAGCTGCTCGCCGTAGCTGCGGTGCAACTGGTCCATGATGAGGCCGGACACCGCGACCACGCGACGCCGGGGCGTCCTGCGCACGCGCAGCCGTTCCAGCGTCAGATAGGTGGCGAGACGCGGGCTGAGCCAGGCGGTCACACGCTGCAGCGGTTTGACCCGGGTGACGCGGTTGTAGCGGACAGGCGTCACATGCATGACCTGGATCTCGCCCGCCCAGCCGTTCACGTGCGAATGCACGATGTCGAAGCGGCCGCGCGTGAGACGGTCAGCGCGCCAGGCAAAATACAGCACCCGCATCCAGCTTGGCAGCCAGCCGGGAAGCCGCACGGGCAGGTAGTCGAACGGCAGATCGCTGTCGAAATCGCGTGCGACCACGGCCACGTCGTGCCGCTTGCCAAGCACGCGCATCAACTCGACGCCATACGCCTCTGCTCCCCCGAAGCGATTACCGAAGCGATCAACCAACAGCGCAATGCGAAGCCGCCGATCAGGGACGCCGGCGGCTGTCTTCATACCGGGTGAGGCACTTCTGGAGAAAACGGATGATGTTGGTGGAGCGCGCCACCGTCACCCGCGGCAGGCCGAAGGGATCGTCGGACGCTGCCGCCAAGCCGCGCTTGGTGAGCGTCGCGTTGTCGTAACCGGCCTCGCGCGCCATGGCCTGGTGCTCAGGGCCGTGGTCACCGTACGGATAACAGAACGCGGTGACGGGCGCGCCGAGCGCCTGCTCGAGCTCGTCCTTGGACTCGACGATCTGGCGCCGCGCCTCTTGGGGCGCGAGCTCGGGAAGGTGAACGTGGTCAAGCGTATGCGAACCGACCTCGTTGCCCGCCTGCGCCCATTCCCGCATTTCCTGCACGGTCATCAGCGGCGAAAACGGGATGCCCTTTTGCAGGTCCCACACGTTGCCGCCGTCGAACTGCCGGGCCACGAAATAGTTGGTGGCGGTGAATCCCATTTCGCTCAGTACCGGCATCGCGTTGTGATGCACGTTGCGGTAACCGTCGTCGAACGTGATGCCGAACACCTTACCCTGGCGTTCTCCGCGGACATAAGGCATGACGTCGCGCATGGACAATCCGCGATAACCGAGGCGGCGCATCCAGCGCATCTGGCGGGCAAAGCTATCGGGGTGTACCGTCAATCCGCGAAATGGCGTGCCCTTGGGGTTGGGCTGGCCAATCTGGTGGTACATGAGGATGGGTATGGACATGTAAGCGATTATAAAGGCGCGATTCGCTCACCTGTCCATGATCTAACTCCCATTCAGGCCAAACTTAAGTAAACCTGCTCAGTGCGTTGGGCAAACTTTTCCAGGCCGAATTCGGCCAGGCTCTTGGCCCGCGCGGCGGGTCCCATGCGGCCAATGCAAGCCGGATCGGCGAGGATGCCGGCCATGACGCGCGCGACCGCGTCTGGCGCATTTTTTGGCACCACCCAGCCGTCGACGCCTTCGTCGATGTTTTCCGGAAGTCCGCCTTGATCGGAAACGATGACCGGCAGGCCCATGGACATCATCTCGCGGCAGGCAAACGAGATCGTTTCGACCCGGTACGACAGCACGAAACCGACATCGAGCGCGGCCAGGAACGGACGCACGTCATCGAGCATTCCCGCAAAAATGACGCGGTCGGCCAGACCCAGCTTTTCAACTTCCTGCAATTGCGCCTTGGTGGGCGCGGCGCCGGCAAGGGCGATATAGACGCCCTCGGCGCCGGGACCGAGCTGGGCCACGGCGCGCGCCATGTCCATCCAGCCCTTGTAGTCATTCGTGCCTGCGTTGCTGCCGACCAGCAGCGTGCAGTTGGCCGCACGATCACCGAGCAGCGCGTTGCGGGCGGCCAGCGCGCGCTCGGCCGGCCATGGCGCGTACCGCGTGTTGTCCACGCCATTGGCAATGGTGGAAAGCGGCCGTGCCGCGTAGGGCGAGGCGCGCAGCATGCGCTCGACGAAGTCGCACACGCCTATCACGTGGTCGGTGCCCATGCGGGTGCGCACGGCGGCGCCAAGGAATGAGATGGGGATGTCATTGTGCTTGGTCAACACGATGCGCGGCCGGCGTTTGCCCATCCCCATGCAGGCCAGGATGACGGTGCGGTGGTCCGACGATCCATTGACGTGAACGACATCGATCTTTCGGGCAACGATCACGCGGCGCAGGCTGCGTGCGGCAGCCAGGCGCTTGCCCAGCCGGCTGGGATAGTCCTGTGCGACCGCGTGCACGCCTGATACTTCGCTCGCGAGCCGGTAAAGGCTGCTGCCGCCAGGCACGGCAACTGTCAACTGATGATGTTGGGCCAACGCGCGCAGCAACGACACGACATAGATGGTGTGGCCGCCAATCGTCGTATTGCTGTGGTAATTCGTGTACAGAATATTCATGGATTCGGGACGCGATGCCTCGTCGAATTTATTTGCCGCGGGATGCAAGGAACATAAGTTTGGCGTAGCGCAGGAAGCTTCCCATCGCCGCTATCACCGCGAGCACCAGCCCGTGGCGGCCGTCCAGGAAACCGCGCCGGATCAGGTAGATGCGCACGAAGGTCCAGAAGCCGTGGCCCAGGGCCCCGAAGACCGTGGTGCGCTTGCCCTTGGCATACATCATGGCGGCCGCGTCGGACGAGTAGCGGTTGACCTTGTTGATCAGCGCGTCCAGGTTGTCGTACGGATAGTGGTTGAAGTAGCCGCGCATCTGCAGGGGACGGCCGTTGGCCGGCACCACGCGTTCGTGGACCGCGGCGTCGGTGAAACGCGCCGTGCCGCGCTTGAAGAGGCGCAGCACGTAGTCGGGCCACCAGCCGCTGTGGCGGATGTCGCGGCCGCAGAAATTGGACAGGCGCGCGATTTCGTAGGCGTCGGCCCGGGGCGCGCGCAGCACGTCCTGGATTTCCTGCGCCAGCTCGGGGGTGACACGCTCGTCCGCGTCGATCGACAGGACCCAGTCGCCCGTCGCCAGATCCAGCGCGCGGTTCTTCTGCGGACCGAAGCCGGGCCAGTCGGCGGTGACTTCGACCCGGGCGCCCAGCGCCTGCGCCAGTTCCACGGTGCCGTCCGTGCTGCCCGAATCCACAACGATGAACTCGTCGGCGAACGACACGGACTTCAGGCAGGCGGCGATATTTGCCGCTTCGTTCTTGGTGATGATGATGACTGATAACTTCATCCACGATTCCTAAGACGCTTTTTCCAGGCCTTCCAGGCGTGATAGCGCGGTCCCCAGAACGGGTCGCGCGACAGCCAGATCCGGCGGTTCAGCCAGGACCCGCCCTGATTGCGCACCGCGAAGCGATAGATGTGACCGGGATCCGCGCCAGGGAGGTTCTGGCCGAAAGGGTCGGTAGTGTACAAGTGCCGGAAACCAGCCTGCCGGGCCGCAGCCACGTAGTCGGCGTCGAAATAGCCCTGCGGCCAGCACAGGTGGTCGCTAACGTGGCCAAGCCGGCGGATCAGGGTGTCGCGCGACGCGTGCAGATCCTGCGCAATGCGTTCGCGCTTGGCGGCCACATCCGCGCCACAGACCTTGTCCCAACGGGTGTGCGTGTTGGTATGGGAATGGAACTCGAAGGTGCCGGCGGCCTGCATGGCCTCGATTTCGCTCCATCGCAGCATCGCCTCGTCCGCGCGGCCCGCGGCGACGAGTTCTTTGCAGGCGTTGTGATCGGGCGTCGGCGGCAGCGGACCGCCTTGCCCCGCATGCGGCCGCACGGGGCCGTCGCCGATCCAGCCGGTGATGGTGAACAGCACCGCGCGCATGCCGTGACGGGCCAGCACGGGATGCGCATGCACCCAATTATTGAGATATCCGTCATCGAACGTGATGAGCACCGATCGTTCGGGCACGCTGCCGCCGGCCAGATAGCCGGCGAACTGCGCGGCGGTGAGCGACTGGTAGCCGGCGCGGGCCAGGCGCGAGAGCTGCGATTCGAAGACCTCGGGCGTCGCGGCGATCATGCCGCCCGCCGGTGTGACATGGTGGTACATCAGCACCGGCACGTTGGGCGCGTTCATTTGCCGCGCTCCGCCAGCCAGCGCATATAGATCGCTTCCGTGGTTTCGGCGAGGCGCGCCGGAGAAAACACGCCCTCTTCCCAAACCATCTTGCGGCCGGCCTCGCCCATGGTCCGGCGCAAGGCGGGGTTGTCGATCAGGCGCTCCAGTGCGGTGGTCAAGGCAAGCGAGTTCTTGGGCGGGACCAGGAAGCCCGTCACGCCGTCGCGGAACATCTCGGAAACGCCGCCGACATTCGTGCCGACGACCGGCAGGCCGCTCGCCTGCGCCTCGACATAGACCGTACCGGATGCCTCCTGCTGAGTGGCCAGGGCAAAGAGGTCGAATCCCGCCAGCAGATTGGGGACGTCACGCCGCGTACCCATCAAGTGGATCCGGTCTTGCAGGCCGCGCTGGGCAATGTAAGCCTGGGTCTGCTCGAAGACCGGCGATCCGGCGCCGACGAACACCAGGTGCAGCTTCGGGCGCACCGCCATCAGCGGCGCAATGGCGTCGATCAGGTCCTTGTGGCCCTTGGTGGCGCGCATGACGGCCACGCAGCCCACGACGATGTCGTCGTCGGCCAAGCCAAGTTCTCCACGCAAGGTGGAGTGATCGACCGGCGCGGGCAGCACGATGGGCGAGTACACGGTCTCGATCTTCTCGGCCGGGACGCCGCGGCTGATCAGGTATTCGCGCACATGGTCGCTGACGGCAGTGACGCGGTGCGGCAGGATGGTGTACGACCACATGGAGCCAACCACGTTGGACAGGTGGCGAGTGCGCACGATCAGCGGCGTGCCAGCCATGCGCCCGGCCAGGGCGGCGATAACCGTGTCGCGCCGGCTGTGGGTATTGAGCACGTCAAAGCGCCCCGCCTTGAGAATCTGGCGGACGGCGGCGACACCCTTCAAATAGGCCACCGTCCCCTTCATATCGACGGCATGCACGGTGAAACCCGCATCCCGCAGGCGCTCGGTCAGTTGAGCGCGCGGCTGGCAGATCGCTTCGACATGATGCCCGCGCGCCCGCATGGCATGCATTTCCTTGAAGATCCGTCCTTCCTGGCCACCGAAGGCGGTGGCGGCTTCTGAATGGACGATACGTAGACTGGGCGTCATCAGTAGGTGACCTCCACGCCATCCGGTTTGGTCCAGGCGTTCAGGTTGGCCAGCAGCGTGTCGGCCATGCGCACCCGCCATTCTTCGCCGAGCCTGACCGTGCACAGGAAATTGTTCTTGGTGTAGACGATGTCGACCGGCACGCCCGGAATGCCGTTTTCGGGTTCGGCGCGGAACGGGTTGAGCATCTGGCGCAGGCGGGCCGCGTCGGCGCTGCCGTTGAGTTTGACGCGCAGCGACTTGGCGCGGGCCTCGCGCGCAAGCTGCAGGTCATAGAGCTGCTCGGCGACGATGCGCATGCCGCCGGAATAGTCGTCGTTGCTGACCTTGCCCTGCACGATGACGAGTTGATCTTCGCGCAGGCGGTTGCGATGCTTTTCGAAGAGTTCGTTGAAGACCGAGATTTCCACCTGCGCCGTGCCGTCGTCCAGCACGGCAAAAACCATCTTGCCGCGTCGGGTCATCATGACGCGCACGCTGGCCAGCACGCCGCACATCCATTGCAGGTCCCGCTGCGGCTCCACCCGCGCCAATTGCATCGGCACGATGCGGCGCACTTCGTCGCGCCATGCGTCGAAAAGGTGGCCGCTGTAGTAATAGCCCAGCGCGGATTTTTCTTCGGTCAGTTTCTTGTGCAGGTCCCAGGGCGCGACCTTGGCGAGTTCGCCCGCGACCACGTCGCCGCTGTCGTCGCCAAAGAGCGAAGCCTGGTTGGCGCTGCGCGCGGCCTGCTCGGCCGCTTCCATGGCGGTGGGCACCGACGCCAGCATCGCGGCACGGTTCGGCTCGATGGTGTCGAACGCGCCGGCCTTGATGAGGGCCTCGATGGTGCGGCGGTTGACGGCCTGCTTGCTGACACGCCGGCAGAAGTCGAACAGGTTCAGGAACGGGCCGCCTTCCTTGCGCGCGCGCAAGATGTCCTCGACAGCGCCCTGGCCGGTGCCCTTGACGGCGCCCAGGCCGTAACGCATGGTGCGCGGCGGTTTGCCTTTTTCGGTGTGCTTGTCGGCGACGGGTTCGAACCGGTAGCCCGAATGGTTGACGTCGGGCGGCAGCACCTCGACGCCGTTGTCCTGGGCGTCGCGGCAGAAAATCTGGACCTTGTCGGTGTCGTCCATGTCCGAGGACATGGTGGCGGCCAGGAACTCGGTCGGGTGGTAGGCCTTGAGCCAGGCGGTCTGATAAGAGATCAGCGCGTACGCGGCCGAGTGCGACTTGTTGAAGCCGTAGCCCGCGAATTTTTCCATCAGGTCGAACAGCTTGACCGCCAGGTCCGGATCGTGGCCCTTTTCCTTGGCGCCCTGTTCGAACAGTTCGCGGTGCTTGGCCATTTCCTCGGGCTTTTTCTTGCCCATGGCCCGGCGCAACAGGTCGGCGCCGCCCAGCGAGTAGCCCCCGATGATCTGGGAGATCAGCATCACCTGTTCCTGGTAGACGATGACCCCGTAGGTGCTCTTCAGGGTGGCTTCCAGGTCGGAGTGGAAATAGTCGACCGCCGCGCGCCCGTGCTTGCGGTTCACGAAGTCGTCCACCATGCCCGATTCCAGCGGCCCCGGACGATACAGGGCCAGCATGGCGATGATGTCTTCGAACGTATTGGGCCGCAGCTTCTTGAGCAGCTCTTTCATGCCGCGCGATTCAAGCTGGAACACCGCGGTGGTGTTGGCGTCGCACAGAATCTTGTAGGCCGCCGGATCGTCCAGCGCCAGCGCCATGACGTCGAAGTCGCGCTTTTCGGCGTTGAACTGGCGCACGTAGCGCACGGCCCAGTCCAGGATGGTCAGGTTGCGCAGGCCCAGGAAGTCGAACTTCACCAGGCCGGCCGCCTCGACGTCGTCCTTGTCGAACTGCGAAACCGCGCTGTTTTCCTGGCCCGGCTGGCAATACAGCGGGCAGAAGTCGGTGAGCTTGCCGGGCGCAATCAGCACTCCGCCCGCGTGCATCCCGATGTTGCGGGTCAGGCCTTCGAGCGGCTTGGCCAGATCGACCAGCGCGCGGACCTCTTCTTCCTGCTCGTAGCGGTCCTTGAACGCGGGCTCGTCCTTGAGCGTGCGTTCCAGCGTCCAGGGATCCATCGGATTGAAGGGGATCAGCTTGGACAAGCCATCGCAGAACATATAGGGCATGTCCAGCACGCGGCCGGCGTCGCGCACCACGGCCTTGGCGCCCAGCGTGCCGAACGTGGCGATCTGGCTGACTGCGGCGCGGCCGTATTTTTCCTTGACGTAGTCGATGACCCGTTCGCGGTTGTCCTGGCAGAAGTCGATATCGAAGTCGGGCATGGAGACCCGCTCGGGATTCAGGAATCGCTCGAACAGCAGGTCATAGCGGATGGGGTCGAGGTCGGTGATGCCCAGCGCGTAGGCCACCAGCGAACCGGCGCCGGAGCCCCGGCCCGGACCGACCGGCACGCCGTTGTTCTTGCCCCAGTTGATGAAGTCCTGAACGATAAGGAAGTAGCCGGGAAAGCCCATCTGGATGATGGTCTTGCACTCCCAGCGCAGCCGCTCGTAATACTGTTCGCGCTTGGACTCGCGCTCGGCGACGTCCGGGAACAGGAACTCCATGCGTTTTTCGAGACCCTCTTCGGAGAGCTGGACCAGATAGTCGTCCAGCGTCACGCCGTCGGGAGTGGGGAAATTGGGCAGGCGCGGCTTGCCCAGCACCAGGCTCAGGTTGCAGCGCTTGGCGATTTCGACCGTATTGGCCAGCGCCGACGGCACGTCGGCGAACCGGCGCGCCATTTCCTCGGAGCTGAGCAGGTACTGCTCTTTGGAGAAGCGGCGCACGCGGCGCGGGTTGGCCAGGATTTCGCCTTCGGCGATGCAGACGCGCGCCTCGTGGGCCTGGAATTCAAATTCGTCGAGGAACTGCACGGGATGGGTGGCGACCACCGGCAGCCCGGCTTCGGCAGCCAGCCGCATGGCGGCCTGGCAATAGCCTTCGTCGCCGTCCATGCCGGCGCGTTGCAGCTCGACGTAAAAGCTGCCCGGGAACATCAGCGCCCACTGGCGGGCCAGGGCCAGCGCCGACACGGCATTGCCGGCTTCAAGCGCCTGCCCGACATCGCCCGAGCGCCCCCCGGACAGGGCGATGAGCCCAGCCTGTCCTTGCAGCCATTCGCGGCGGATTTCGGCCCGGCCCTTGCCTTGATTGGTGAGAAACGCCTTGGACAGCAGTTCGCACAGATTCAGGTAGCCCTGGTGGTTGCGCACCAGCAACAGCAGGCGGAAGGGCTTGGACGGGTCTTCGTCGTTGGAGATCCAGACGTCGCAGCCCGCAATGGGCTTGACCCCCGCGCCGCGCGCCCCCTTATAGAATTTGATCAGTCCGAACAGGTTCGACAGATCAGTCAGGGCGACGGCGGGCTGGCCCAGCTTGGCCACGCGCTTGATGAGGTCGGGGATACGCACCGTGCCGTCCACGACCGAGAACTCGGAGTGAACGCGCAGGTGAACAAATGGGGTCGGGGTCGTTACGGCTTCGGACATGGCGGAATTGTACCCAGCGCCCGACCTCCCTAGAACAATCCTTGCATCAGAATCCGCCTGAATGCATCGCAGCCTGACAGGGTCCCCCGCTGGGGCTTGTGGGACAATACCGCCCATACCGCACTACCCCGTCGCACGACGAGACATACCTATGAAATGGCTAATACCTGGGATCTGGCTGGCCGCCATCCTGTTCGCTCACTTCCGAGGCCGCGTCAAACTGCCCCTGGGACGGCAAATGCTGGACCATTCGGTGCTGCTGGCGCCGATCAACGCCTTCATGGTGCTGACGTCGCGGGTGCCGACCACGCCTTACCTGACGACCAGCGAAATCGCCGAACTGAAAGTGCTGGACGACAACTGGGAGACGATCCGCGACGAAGCCATACAGATGGCCGAGCTTCGCCGGATCAAGGCGGCCGACACCCATAACGACATCGGCTTCAACTCGTTCTTCAAGTACGGCTGGAAGCGGTTCTACCTGAAGTGGTACGACGCCCGTCACCCGTCGGCGGAGGAACTCTGCCCCAAGACGGTCGCCATCCTGAAGGGACTGCCCAAGGTCAAGGCCGCCATGTTTGCCGAGCTGCCGCCGGGCGGTCAGCTCAATCCGCACCGCGACCCGTTTTCCGGGTCCCTGCGCTATCACCTGGGGCTGGTCACGCCTAACGACGACCGCTGCCACATCATCGTGGACGGCGAGCACTACAGCTGGCGCGATGGCGAAAGCGTGGTGTTTGATGAAACCTACGTCCACGAGGCCTACAACAAGACGGACGAGAACCGGATCATCCTGTTCTGCGACGTCGAGCGTCCCTTGAAGTGGCGCTGGGCCGAGGCCTTCAACCGCTGGTTCGGCCGCAAGGTCATGTCCGCGGCCAGTTCGCCCAACGACGGCGGCGATCAGACGGGGGCCATCAACAAGCTGACCCATGCGCACTGGGTCATCGACCAAAAGCGCAAGGCGTTCAAGAAGTGGAACCGCACGGCGTACAAGGCCACGAAGTATGGGTTGATCGCACTGGTGATCGTCGGGTTCCTGGCGCTGTAAAGACGCCGCAAAACAAACGGGCCGCAAAGCGATTTGCGGCCCGTTTTGCATGTGGCGCCAGTTATAGCGCTTAGCGCTGCAAGGATTCCCAGCTTTTCATCAGCCGCTTGACCGACACCGGCATCGGCGTACGCAGCTCCTGGGCGAAAAGCGCCACCCGCAACTCCTCGAGCAGCCAGCGGAACTCGTCCAGGCGGGGATCGGCCGCACCCTTCAGCGCCGCGCGGGCACGCTGGTATTGCGTGACCAGCGGCGCCATTTCCGATACCAGCTTTGCGTCCCTTGCCGGATCGGCGCGCAGCTTGTCGATGCGCGCCACTGCCGCCTTCAGGTAGCGCGGGAAGTGGGACAACTGCGCATACGGCGTATCGCGGATGAACCACTTGGGCATCAGCGCGCCCAATTGCTGCTGCAGATCCGCGTACGCGGCTGCGTGAGGCTTGGCCTGCGGCAGCTTGCGCTGCAGCGCCGCGTACTCGGTCAGCACCGCGCCCGCCAGCCGCGCCACTTCCTGGGCCAGCAGACCCAGGCGGCCCTTGCCATCGGCGCGGCGGGCTTCGAACTGCTGTTCGTTCACCGGCCACGGCTCGGCAAGACACGCCTGCCCCAGCGCGCAGTCGATGATCTGGTCGCGCAGCTCTTCCTGCGTGCCCAGCGTCATGTACAGCATGCTGATCTTGGTGAGATCGGTGAGGTTCTTTTCGAGGAACTTCACCTGCTCGCGCAGGCCCAGCCGGAAGAGTTTCAGGAGGCCCGCGCGATGGTGCTTGCGCGCCTCGTCCGGATCGTCGAACACGTCCAGGTCGCAATGCGCGCCCCGGTCCACCAGCGCCGGATAGCCGATGACGGACTGGCCGCGCCGCTTGATCTCCATGATCTCGGGCAAGGGCCCGAACGACCAGGAGGTCAGGTTTTCGTGCGCCAGCGCCTGCGCGACCTGCGTGTCGCTGGCCGCGAGTTGCTGGAAGGTGGCCTGGGCCTGCTTGCCGAACTCGGCGCGCAGTTGCGCCAGGTTGCGGCCGGCGGCCAGCATGCGGCCGTGCTCGTCCACGACGCGGAAGTTCATGAACAGATGCGCCGGCAGGGTTTCCAGCTTGAAATCCCCCACCGCCGGGCGGACCTGAACCTGATCCCACATGTCGGCGATGATGACGTCCACCAGTCCCTGCTGCGGGTCGGCCTGCCTCTCAAACCACCGGTCGTAGAAGCCCGCTGCGTAGTCGGGCAGCGGCACGCAATGGCGGCGCAGCTTCTGCGGCAGCGACTTGAGCAGCAGGTGCACCTTTTCCTTCAGCATGCCGGGCACCAGCCACTCGCAGCGCGCGGGATCGATCTGGTTCAGCGCGAAAAGCGGCACCGACAGCGTGACGCCATCGCGCGGTGAGCCCGGTTCGAAGTGGTAGTCCAGCGCCATCGACACGCCCTGCCATTCCACCTTCTTGGGAAAGACATCGGTCGTGACGCCGGCGGCCTCGTGCCGCATCAGTTCGTCGCGCGTCAGCATCAGCTTGGCGGCGGCCGACTTGTCCAGGCCGCTTACCCACTTTTCCAGCGTGGCGGTCTGCGAGATGTCGGCGGGAAGCTGCCGGTCGTAGAACGCAAAGATCAGCTCGTCATCGACCAGGATGTCCGGCCGCCGCGTCTGGTGTTCCAGTTTTTCGATGCCCGCGATGAGCTTGCGGTTGTGCGCGACGAACGGCAGGCGCGTGTCGATCTCGCCGGGCACCAGCGCCTGGCGGATGAAGAGTTCGCGCGCATGCGTGGGGTTCACGCGGCCGTAGTGGATGCGCCGACCGGTGTAGATGGCCAGGCCGTAGAGCGTGGCCCGCTCGTTGGCCACGACCTGCCCGGCCTTCTTTTCCCAGCGCGGGTCCGACCAGTTCTTGCGGATCAGGTGCGCGCCGACCTTTTCAAGCCAGACCGGGTCGATCCGCGCCACGCAGCGTGCGTACAGGCGCGTGGTCTCGACCAGCTCGGCCGCCATGATCCAGCGGCCAGCCTTTTTCACGAGCCGCGAACCCGGATGGATGTGGAAACGGATTTCGCGCGCGCCCTGGTAGCTGCCGCCTTCGTCGCTCTTGAAACCGATGTTGCCCAGCAGGCCCGACAACAGCGCCATGTGCAGTTGTTCGTAGGTGGCTTCGGACTGATTGACACGCCAACCCTGCTCGCCCACCAGCGCCGACAGCTGCGTGTGCACGTCGTGCCATTCGCGCAGGCGGATGGGCGACAGGAAGTTCTGACGCAACAGGCCCACCAGTTTGCGCTGCGACGCCTTGTGCTGCACCTGCTCGCCATACCAGCGCCACAGCTTCACGAAGGAGATGAATTCGGACTTGTCGTCGCCGAACTTGGCGTGCGCGGCCTCGGCGGCCTCGCGCTCCTGCATGGGGCGGTCGCGCGGATCCTGCACGGACAGCGCCGAGGCGATGATCAGCATCTCGGCCAGGCACTGGTGTTCTCGTGCGGCCAGGATCATCCGGCCGATGCGCGGGTCCACGGGCAGCTTGGCCAGTTCATCGCCGGTGCGGGTCAGGACAAACGAGGCGCCCGTGCGCCCGTCGTCCGTGTCATCGTCGGACGCCGACGCCAGTTCGATGGCGCCCAGTTCCTGCAGCAGGTGGTAGCCGTCGGCCACCGCCCGTCCCGGCGGCGCCTCGACGAAGGGGAATTGTTCGATGTCATCGAGCTTGAGCGACTTCATCCGCAGGATGACCGACGCCAGCGACGATCGCAGCACTTCGGGGTCGGTGAAGGCCGCGCGGTTGTTGAAATCCAGCTCGTCGTAGAGCCGGATGCAGACGCCCGGCCCCACCCGGCCGCAGCGGCCGGCGCGCTGGTTGGCCGAGGCGCGGCTGATGGGCTCGATGCGCAGCTGCTCGACCTTGTTGCGCCACGAATAGCGCTTGATGCGGGCCAGACCGCTGTCGACGACGAAGCGGATGCCGGGCACAGTCAGCGAGGTTTCCGCCACGTTGGTGGCCAGCACGATGCGGCGCGCGTTGCCGCGCGGGCGGAAGATCTGTTCCTGCTCGGCCTGCGACAGGCGCGCAAACAGCGGCAGCACCTCGGTGCCGGCCGGGTGCCGCTTGCGCAGCGCTTCGGCCGATTCGCGGATCTCGCGTTCGCCGGGCAGGAACACCAGCACGTCGCCCGGGCCGTGACGGGCGCATTCGTCGACGGCGTCGACGATGGCGTCAATCAGGTCGCGCTCTTCGTCGCCCGACATGCGCTCGCGGTCGCGGCCGGCCTTATTGGGCGCGGGCGCATTGTCGTCGGCGGCGGGCTCTTCGCGCACGGGCCGGTAGCGCACTTCCACCGGGTAGAGGCGGCCCGAGACCTCGATGACCGGCGCGGGCTTGTCTTCCGACGCGGCAAAGTGCTTGGCGAAGCGCTCGGCGTCGATGGTGGCCGACGTGATGATGAGCTTGAGATCCGGGCGCCGCGGCAAGAGCTGCTTAAGGTATCCCAGCAGGAAGTCGATGTTCAGGCTGCGTTCGTGCGCCTCGTCGATGATGATCGTGTCGTAGCGGCGCAGCAGCGGATCGCGCTGCGATTCGGCCAGCAGAATGCCGTCCGTCATCAGCTTGATGGACGCGTTGGGACCGGTGCGGTCGTTGAACCGCACCTGGTAGCCGACGACTTCGCCCATGGGCGTGTTCAGTTCCTCGGCGATGCGCTTGGCCACCGAAGTCGCCGCCAGGCGGCGCGGCTGCGTGTGGCCGATCATCTTCTGGCGGCCGCGGCCCAGTTCCAGGCAGATCTTCGGAAGCTGCGTGGTCTTGCCCGAGCCGGTT